>PCAV01000120.1 GCA_002730675.1 Rhodospirillaceae bacterium
CATCAAAACTTTCATATGGATGGTGAATGATGATATCTTTATTTCTTATAGCAGCAAAGCAGTCTCCTTTAAAATCCACAACCCGTTGGGGAAAACGTGCTCGATATGGGGTAAAAAACATAGATTGTTTGAGAAAATTTAGAAAACCAGAAAAATCGGCAATACCTATATAACCTGACGAAATAGTTATCTGAGTGCTTCTCAAGTGCAATTGGTTGCTAAAAAATGCTATCACTTCCTTTGATAAACTATCTGAAATTGCTAAATTAACGGCATTTCCGCGTCTTCTCGCGCGCAAAGCAGTTTCAAATTGGAGAATTAGGTCGTCTGCTTCATCATCTATTTCAATTTCTGAGTCACGGAGCAGTCTAAACATTCCATAACTTTTTATCTTATGTTTTGGATAAATGATATTTATGAACATTTTTATAACTGTTTCGATACAAAGAATTCGAATCCCGTTATCTGGTAGTTTAATAAAACGCTGAACGTTCTCTGGAATTAAAATAACTGAGTTTATAATATCACTAGTTGCAGAATATAATTCAAAAAACACTCCTTTCCCCCCGTTCTGAATAAAAGGAAATGGGTGAGACGGGTCAAGAGTTGTAGGAGCCAAAAGCGGAAGTATATTTATCTCATACCAGTTTTTAAGCCATTTAATATCTTGAGAAGATAAATCTTCTTCTTGAGTTAAAAATATCCCCTCATTAGAACAATCATCTAAAATTGAATTAAGTTGTTTAAGTTGTCGAACTTCTAGTTGTTTTGCCCGCTCTGTGATTTTGGAAATTAGATAATCAATAGATGTGTCTTGTTCAGGAAGTGTTGTAAATCCTCGTATCCTGAGCTGATACAGTCCAGCAAGACGCACCATAAAAAATTCATCGAGATTATTTGCAGCGATTGTTACGAAGCGCATTCGTTCCGCTAACGGTATACTGCTGTCAAAAGAATTGGCCAAGACTCTCTCATTAAATGCCAGCCAGCTAAGTTCACGGTTAAAGAAAGATACCTTTTCATCACCGGGTTCAATAAGTGGATTTGTTGGCGGTATATTACTCATAAATATCCTGTTTTAAATTAAAGAAGAATTTATTAAAAAATCATGACAATTTGTTGGTCTTTTATTTAGGTCGCACAATATTCTAGTTTTTGACTTAATCAAGAAACAATTTTTATTTTAGTGTTTTGCAGCAGTAAAACTAAATAAAAAATACCTTTAACAATTAATATTGAAAATCATTTTTAGCTATGGCATGGATAATTTCCCATTCAAGTGAGTGTGCTAAAAGTGTTTTGCTTTAACTTTTGAGGATTACATATTCAGAAACAAATATAAATATGTCTCACTTTCTATTAATATTCAGAAGTAACAGGATAGAGAAGATATAATTTTAAAAATTGGTTCGCGGTAGTGTTTTTTATTTCTGCAACTTTTGTAAGTATTTTTAAAAGTAAATAGATATGACTAAACTATATGGCAACCAGATGTATAACATTGACATTTTATCACACAGAAAGAAAATTTCAGCAGCCTTAATTTTTCAGGTGCCCGCTTTGATAGTTGTCTTTTTTATCCTAGCGCCAATATTCAACATTATTTTTGTATCACTAGGTGATAATAAGGACTTGTTGTCACACCTTATGGAAACTGTACTTACGAGGTATTTTTTTAACACCATCATTTTAATATTTGGTGTTGGTATATTAGCAACGATTTTTGGGGTTTCTTCTGGTTGGATAATTTCGAGGTATAATTTTTGGGGAAGAAAGACCCTTAGCTGGATGCTAGTTCTACCAGCAGCTATACCGGCGTACTTAATTGCTTTTACTTATACTGATTTTTTAGAATATGCGGGTCCGGTTCAAACCTATCTTCGCTTGCTTTTCGGTTGGAATGGACCACGTGATTATTGGTTTCCTGACGTCAGAACCCATTTCGGGGCAATTTTGATGATGGCATGTGTACTATACCCGTATATTTATATTTTTGTGAGAACCGCATTTCAGAGAATTTCTCGAACATTATTTGAAGCAGCAGCGTTAACGGGTAAACCATTATTCTCAAGTGTGGCTATTCCTCTTGCAAGACCTGCAATAATTGCAAGTTTATCCCTTGTGTTAATGGAAGTTGTATCCGATTTTGGCACAGTTGATTATTTCGGGATAGAAACGCTTACACTCGGAATTTTTAATGTATGGCTTGGTATGAATAATATCGTAGCAGCAGCACAAATATCTTTGATTGCTTTTATACTGATTTTACTCTTATTAGCTTTAGAACGTTACGCCCGTTCTAACAGGCTTTTTTCGAATAAATCTCCAGGAGTTAAAGGTATGCCAAGAATAGAGCTAGAGCCTAAGCTGCAATTGATCTGCTTTTTAATTTGCGGTTTACCAGTACTAATAGGATTTATTTTACCAGTCATGATTTTGATATCTTTTGTTATAAAATCAGATGAGGTAAATGCTATTCAATACTTATATGAGACTTTTTATAATACAATTTTAATTTCACTCGTTAGTGCCTTAATTATAATTTTTATATCTTCATTTCTATCAATTGTTAGTTTTTATAGATTAAATAAGTCTACACAATTTTTTGCTGGTCTCTCTGCAACAGGTTATGCTTTTCCAGGAACAATATTAGCGATTGGTATACTGCATTTTTTAGCTCAGATAGAATCAACAGCTCAATTATTTATTTCAGGCTTTATCCCATACTCTAATGAGGTGATAGTAAGTGGCACTATATTTGTTTTGATTATAGCTTATCTTACAAGATTTAATGCTGTTGGGTTCGGGTCAGTTACAGCAGGGCTTGAGCAAATACCACAAGACCTAATATCCGCTAGCCAAATTTTGGGCAAGCGTTTTGGTAGTTCAGTGGGTGCTGTTTTACTTCCAAACTTATGGCCTGCAATTTTAGCTGGAGGACTTCTGTTATTTGTAGATATAATGAAAGAATTACCGCTGACACTTCTATTACGACCTATGGACTTTGAAACTTTTGCAACCATTACCTATCAATTAGCTAAAAGTGAAATGTTGGAACAAGCCGCTTATCCAGCGCTTTGTATTGTGGTATCTGGTTTGATTCCCGTTGTGATTGCAAACATAGCTTTGTCCAAAATAGCTGAAAAATAAAACTGTAATTTAAAAATTTTTAAGAAACTATTTTTTTTCTAGCCGTGTCAATTTCCTTTGCCATACTGGCACAATCAAATGGGTAATCATTCCATGCAACGTCAAGCAATTTTTTCAACATATTTGTTTCTGAAAGTAACGCTCTAACGGCACTTGCCAAACTGGTGCTATTAGGTTTTTCTACAATTAATGCTCTGCCTTCGGCACGTTCTGGAATACCCCCCACTCTAGTAGTTATAAGAGCACAACCATTGGCAAGTGCTTCGAGTACCGCTCTTGAGGCTGGCTCCTGCCAAACAGAAGGTACAATGGCTATCGCCGCTTTTGCTAACTCTTCATTCACCTTAGTTAAAGGTAAAAAACCAGTTATCTCAGCTTGTTCCTGTAATGGTTCAATCATTTTCCTCACGGATTTTTCATATTCTGAAGTTTTACCATCTTTAAAACGCTTTGCACCTATAATTTTTACTTTCCAATCTGGAAATTCTGGCAATATTTGTTTGAGCGCAACCGCAGCTTCTAAAATACCTTTTTCTGGCACAATTCTTGACGCAATTATTATTATTTTTTCTTTTTGAGGTTTCTTAGTTAATGTTCTTTCTGCGCCAAGTGGTGTTAAAAATATTGGCGTTTGAGCGATTTCTTCNGGTTTAAACTCATCTAAGAAACAATTTCTTATGTAAGCTGAATTTGCAAAAATGCCAGCTAGGTTTCTCGCTAGCCAAAGACGTTCCTTTAACGTTTTACTACCTGCCATTTTTCTAGGGTCATTATGAAGAAAAAGAGCTACTTTGATATTGTCACAGTTCTTAGCAATGAATTGCGCCACCTGACATCGTCCATGGATCTCTATAAGTGAGGGTTGTCTATTTTGTTTTTTTAGATGCGCAATATAGCTGTGCGCAAGCCCTAAATTATGCCCATAAACAAGGGGCCATTTTGGCTTTAGAGCTACGTAAGAAAGTCTTGGGAAGGTCTCAGAGGCAAGGTGCCTTCCAAAAACAAACATCTCATAACCTGACTTTGTGTGATATGCAAGGTCACTCACTACAGTTGCCACCGCGCCTGCATTAGCGGGCGTGAAGTGTTCCTTATAAGGCAACAGCAAATCAATATATGGCCTGTTAGACAAAGATTACTCCGGAACTGATAGTTTAAAAAATATCTTCTAAGGGATAATGCTTGACCAGTTCAATAGCAAGCTAGATAACCAATGTGAAATTTTATAATTCGNTCACTCTTTGATAATATCAGGAAAATCTTCTGAAAAATAAAGTTGAAACTTGCTAAATACAATGGAGGTCTCGGATCTTTAAATGAATTTATCCGCATTTCAATCTCACTCATTTCGACATTACTTAGCGTGTATAGCTATTGCTCTTCATGGTGTTTGGATTCAAAGGATTGTGGTCGCTTGGCTTGCCTGGGATGTNTCTGGGTCACCCGCATTTGTAGGCTTTGCTACCTTTTTGAGCTTTGTACCAACCATGATAACAGGACCTTTCTTTGGAGTGATAGCGGATAGAATCGAGATACGGATCGCTATTTTTTCGAATTACATAGCTATGCTGTTAGTTACGTTAACCTTTATTTTGTCGGCGTATGTTTTTGGTATAAATAAAATATCTGTTGTTTTTTTCTCGACGGTAATTGGAATTACCGCATCCGCTAACCATCCATTTAGAATGTCTATTGCAGCAAGACTTGGTTATAAAGAACAGCTTTCATCAATAATTGCTATTACTACGTTAAATTTCAATATTTCGAGGCTTATTGGACCAGCAATAGGTGGTGTGTTGCTTGCACAATTTGGTCCCATTCAAACATTATGGGTGACATGCATTGGTTTTCTGCCAATAATTTTTTTAGTTCGAAATATAAAGATTAGACCAAGGGATTTTAGTGCTAAGTCGCATCAACAGTTCCTTTCAGCACTTAGAGATGGCCTTTCGTACACAAAAAAAGACCGATTTATGCTATACATTTTTGGATTAACCGTTTGTGTAACTATGGTGGGTCGCGGTTTGCTTGAGACTTTACCCATCATCGCTCAAGGTTTATTTGATAAAGGGCCAAATGAACTGGGTTTCTTAACCGCCAGCGCTGGTGGTGGCGCGATATTTGCATCGTTTGCAAAAGCAGCGGGAAAGCCTCAGCAGGCCGGCAAAGTAGGTTTTCTTGGCATAGCATCCTCAATTCTTGTACCAATCTCAGTTATTTNGTTGGGATTTTCGCGGGATATTTTAGCAACAGCAGGTTTGATTGCTTTGCTAGGGTTTTCCGCCACTTTTTTTGCTACCACAATGCAGTCAGCAGCCCAACTTCAACTGACAGATGAGTTTAGGGGAAGAGTGATGAGCTTATGGACTATGATTGCAATGGGTGGTGGTGCCATAGGCGNATTAACATTGGGAGTANTATCCGAAATTCTTGGCATTTCAGTTACCTTGATCGTGCTTGGAGGCATAACCATAATTATAACCATATTTATTTTACTGTTTGCGCGTTCAGGAGGTTAAAATAGGCTGTAACCTGAATGGGATAAAAAAAGCTAGCCCTTTTAAATTAAATGGTTACTGGAATATTTTTAATAAGACACTATTTTATTTATGTAGCTTGGATATTTTCGTTTAACTATTGTTTTGATGTAAAGTAAATGTGATTAAATGAAAAAAAATTCTTTTTTACCACTATTAACGAGTTGGATAGAAAATAATCATTCAGCTTGTTTGGCTATTGTAATTTCAACTTGGGGTTCTGCACCTAGACAGCCCGGTTCTACAATGGTTGTCAGAGATGATTTACATGTTGAAGGTTCTGTTTCTGGTGGTTGTGTTGAGGGTGAGGTTATTCGTTTAAGTCAAGAGATCATGATGGACGGAATTCCGCGCCTTAAACAATTTGGTGTAGCTGACGAGAGTGCTTGGGAAGTTGGTTTGTCATGTGGTGGTAATATTTCTGTCCTGATACTCCCAGTAGCAGATACCGGTATTTCATTATCCATATTGAAACAATTAACTGCTGCTGAGAGCAAAAGGAAACCATTAGACGTCATATTTAATATTTCGGATATCGAGAAAATAAATATCATAATCCAAAATCCCTCGTTACCTATGAATTTTGTTCATAAAAGTACTTATAATGAAAAGGAGCAAATTTTCACATTGCGAATTCGACCTTGCAATCAGGTTATAATAGTAGGCGCCGGACATATTAGCCAAGTACTAAGTCAGCTTTCAGTTGCAATGGATTTAGATGTTACAGTAATAGATCCTCGCTCTGTATTTTTGAATGAAAAGAGATTTCCTGACATTGAAATAAGGCTTGGTTGGCCTCAGGATGTTTTACCTAACTTATCTATTGACGCGCAAACAGCAATTGTAACATTAACTCACGATCCTAAGATTGATGACCCAGCTCTGTTGCATTCTCTAAACACAAACGCTTACTATATAGGTTGTTTGGGGAGTACTAAAACACATCAAGCAAGACTAAAGCGATTAAAGATGGTTGGAGTCTCAGATAAATCAGTTTCTAGACTTTATGGTCCAGCAGGTATTCCTCTTGGTGGTCGTGCAGCGTCCGAAATAGCATTATCAATTTTAGCCGAGTTGGTTTCTATTTTTAATAAACCAAATAATTAAACACCATTCGAGCAGTTTAGCCAAATATAGGAAATTTTTTATCCCAAATTTCAAAAAACATGGTTAGAATTGTTCGATGAAAAACTTAATTTTGGCTCTAACATTTAATATTAGGCAAAAAAAACATGCAATTAAGGCGATGGCAAAAAGATATTATTGACGATTTTCAGTCTATTTTAGACTCACATCGACGCTTTATTATAAAAGCTCCAACTGGTGCGGGTAAAACAGTGCTTGCTAGTGAAATTATAAAACAGTTTTATTCTGGTGAAAAAGTTATTGTCTTATGTCATAGGTTGGTTTTGTTAGAGCAGCTTGAAAAAGCGCTAGCGAAAGAGCATAGAGTACGAAAGTTGGGTCTTAATCATACGGAAGCAGCTTTCTCAGATTATGATGTCCTTTTATCAACTAGCACTCGTGCCAGAGATATATTGGATGATGCTATAGAACAAGCCAAACTTGTTATAATAGATGAAGCGCATCGCGTATCTCCTAAT
>PCAV01000121.1 GCA_002730675.1 Rhodospirillaceae bacterium
CAAAACAAGGAGACGGAACAATCGTTAATACATGTTCGTGTTGGGGGCTGCGCCCTGGACCCAACCATCCAATCTATGTCATGACCAAGGCCGCTCTTGCCTCGCTGACCCAATGTCTTGGCCGCGATCATGCGCACCAAAATATTCGGGTGAACGCAGTCTGCCCTAATGAAGTAGATACAGCTATGCTGCGATCGGGGTTCGAAGCCCGCGGACTTGATCCGAAAAAAGCTATCGATGACCTAAATACCTCTGTACCGCTCGGCCGTATCGCTGATCCTCAGGACATTACTGACGTAATTACATTTCTTGCCTCAGATGCTGCACGCTACATGTGCGGTAGTCTCGTTGAGGTAAATGGTGGAAAGCCGGTAATATGACAGATTTTCGTGGTAAAGTCGCTCTGGTCACAGGAGCATCAAGTGGGATTGGGGCAGAGACTGCACGTATTTTGTCGGAAGGCGGAGCGCGCGTGTTTGCTGCACAACGAAGTCCGTCAGACTACGAGGATATTCTGGCAGATTTCGCAGAGCCCAATGCTCCAGCAAAAGTGATTAAGGCTATTACGCAAGAGACAGATCGGCTGGATATTCTAGTTAACAATGCAGGCGTTATGCGCGAGGGTACAATTGAAGAAACATCACTGGACGATTGGCAGCTTCAGTTGCAAGTTAACTTGACTGCACCGTTCCTGTTAATCCGTCATGCTATGCAAATACTGCGCGTTGCACGCGGTGCAGTAGTAAATGTAGGTTCGATTGAGGGTCTTGGTAATAACCCGCGTCACCCAGCCTATGGAGCATCCAAAGCTGGATTGCACGGTCTTACCCGTGCAGTTGCAGTTGACCACGGTCCACATGGCGTAAGATGTAACGCGGTTGCTCCGGGCTGGATAGACACGCCACTTAATAAGGATTTTATCGCCTCTCTGCCCGACCCTAAAGCGTTCCATAGCAAGATTGGCAAGATCCACCCACTGGGTCGAACTGGTAAGCCAACAGAGGTAGCTGAATTGATCTGCTGGTTGGCATCAGACGCAGCAAGCTTTGTTACTGGGCAGGTTTGGACAATTGATGGCGGCCGCATGAGTAAACTCAGTTTGCCATGAAAGTAAAACGTCTGCCTCATGATCCTGGTCCTGCGGGTTGGAACCGGCTGCTGCAAAAGCCTAAGCCAGCTGTACGATTAGAGGATAAGATAACATCCGACTGGTTGGTAATCGGTGCTGGTTTCGCTGGATTGGCCGCTGCACACCGTCTTTGCAAACAAGCACAAGGTGATAAGATCGTCGTACTAGATGCCGTGCGTGTTGGAGATGGCCCAGCAGGGCGCAATTCAGGGTTTATGATTGATTTACCACATGATCTTACGTCTGCCGACTATGGCGGTGGGCTTGATACTGACTTGGATCAGACACACGATAATCGGCTTGGTATCACGCATGCATCTGAAATGGCGGCAGAATATCACCTCTCCAAAGAAGCCTTTTCGCTATGTGGCAAAATTAACGGAGCTGCTACCGCAAAAGGTCAGGCACACAACAAAAACTTTGCCAAGCATTTAGCTGCCATGGGTGAGCCTTATGAGTTATTTGACGCCAAGCAAATGCGTGAGATTACCGGCTCTTCCCATTATGAGGATGGACTGTTCACTCCAGGCACAGCCATGATCCAACCGGCAATGTATATTCGTGGAGTCGCTGACGGATTGCGGCAAGACGGTGTCACGATATATGAAAACAGCCCTGTTATTGCATTGAATAATGACGGAAATTGGGTCGCCGAAACCCAGCAGGGGCAAGTCAGTTCAGCCCATGTAATCCTTGCAGTGAATGGTCACCTTAACAGCTTTGGATTTGCCAAATCTCGCCTCATGCATGTATTTACCTACGCCTCTATGACGCGGGCGCTAACACCACAAGAAATTGGTAAGCTGGGCGGCAATCCAGTTTGGGGACTAACCCCAGCAGATCCTGTTGGTACTACTGTACGCCGTATTTCTGGTACGGGTGGGGATCGCCTGATCATAAGAAACCGATTTACATTTGATCCTACAATGGAAGTGAGTCCCAAACGCATTGCAAAGATTGGCTATGATCACGATACATCCTTCCTTCAACGCTTTCCAGACTTGAGTAATGTCACAATGGAATACCGTTGGGGTGGAAGGCTCTGCCTCAGCCGTAACAACGTGCAAGTAATTCAAGAGCTTGAGCCAGGGCTATTCTCCGCGTGTTGCCAAAATGGTTTGGGCACAGCTAAGGGCACATTTGCTGGAGGCCTTGCCGCAGACCTTGCATTAGGTCGATCATCGCAGGCCTTGTCCCGAGCTTTAGCCGCTGATGCCCCTGCCCGCTTGCCACCGGCAGCAATAGCCAAGCTTGGAGCGAACCTATACTTGCGATGGCAAGAGCGTAATGCGCGTGGTGAGCTTTAAACGTAACGGCTTTAAAATAATTTAGTATAACTTTTAGAATAATATCAAAAATACGTAAATATCATTGGCTAGATTTGATTAGCACAACGCCAAGGCATAGCACGCCAATTAGTAATGTTTTACCTAAAGTGATTTTCTCTTTTAGAAACACGATTGCTAGTAATATAGCAAAAAGTACGGAAGTTTCACGAAGAGTATATACGATTGATATTGGTGCATGTAAGCACGCCCATAAAACAATTGCGTATGCGCTAAACCCTAATGAACCACCAACCCAAAAAGTCTTTTGACCGTGCTGACTAATTCCCAACAAAGTTTCCCTGTTAAAAAGAAACAAAACTAAGCATAGCAATGCTGCACTTAAAATATCGACTGCGCTGGTATACCCAATGGCATTTTGGGCAACCCTCACACCGTAACCATCAACAAGTGAGTATGATGCGATGAAACATCCTGTCCATGCAGCGTAATAAAATCCTCTAAGATTAGCTCGAGACTTAAAACCAATCTGTATACCATACAAAATTAGTGCTACTGAGACGCATAATATTCCGAAAATTTCATATTTCGAAAGGTACTCACCTAGAAACATTGTACCAATCAGAACAAGGATCAGTGGAGACAATCCTCTTGCAATAGGGTAAACTTGTGACAATTCAGCATGTCTATAGGCGTTAAGAAGAAAAAACATATAACAAACATGCAAGAAAGCACTGGCTAAAATATAAATTAAACTTTCTGAATTTGGGAAGCCAAACGAGATTAATCCCAGAATACCAAATGGCACATGCCCAAGCGCGATTGCGCTCATACTAAGCAACTTATCGTTTGAATTTCTGAGTATTATATTCCATGAGGCATGCAAAAATGCAGCAAACAGTACAGATAGAATAACGATCGTCTCGATGAACACAACTCCTGCTTAAATGTACTATTGGGAGTAATTATGGTGCCCCCACACGGACTGCAGAAGCTTAAAGTTGCACCATATCAATTCCTGCGTGTGAGATTCACACGGTTTATACTGCCTGTCAACGGAATGTGTGCCAAATGTGTCCACAACAGATAATCCAGAATGACTGCCTTCTGAAAAAATCATTACTTAAGGTATCCCGCCTAATCTGAACACCACTGCATGGGCCACTGGGAGTGTATACGTTATATAATCTTGAGCTTTGACAGAGCGGCAGTCTTGGTGTTTGTTAACTACAATACAGTTTTTTTAGTATGAAGATTAATAAAGGTTTTATCGAAGGAATTTTTGATCATGGATGCGAAAACGATATTATCAATTTGGGAGAAAACTTTTTCCGAAAAAGTGGATTACCTTTCTGAACATCTCGCGGATGATTTGGTTATTGAGTTTATGGGTAAAAACAGTTCCTCCCAAACGAAAGACGAGCACATTGCTTGGAGTATTTCAGATGAAAGCCCGACAATAGGCGACTTTAAGGTAATTTTTGAAGAGAATGGCGTAGCAGTTGGAACCCACACTGCTGTCAACCCTCAAGGAGAGGGAAGAGATNTCATGTATTANGGTAAGTTNGAAAATAATAAAGTCACTGAATGGAAAGTACTAGTTTCAGTCCANGATGNGAGTTAGACCNCTAAGCGCTCATTAAGNANNTTGAAAACACTCTGCTNATTTTTTAAAATATCGTGCGTGAGAATACTTTTATCGTTAAATGCAGCTTCAGATTGCATTCTGCCTGGAAAAGCCAAACACTTTAGTTCAGCACTCATTGCGGCCATTAAACCATCTAGGTTATCTTCTATGGCTATCACTTCGTTAGGCAACAGGCCAAGTTTTTTCAAAGCTAGATTGTAGGCATCTGGTTCTGGTTTTTCAGACTTAACCATCTCCTTGGTGATAACTACGTCAAATTGATCTTGATTAATACACGTAGCAGATAGTATCTCGTGAACATTACTACCAGAAGTCGTTGTAACTAATGCTAATTTCAAGCCTCTCTCTCCCGCAAGATCGATGACTTCAGTTATTCCTGACCGAATAGAAACGCGGTCAGTTGAGAGTAGGTTTTGAAAAATACGCGTCTTAGTGTGATGAATAGACTTAACAGCGACGTCCTCACCTCTCTCAGAAGCATAGCGTTGGATTCGCTTGGCTCCACCAGAAATTTTCAGCATCTCAGTATATTCATTTGAAGACCAAATCCAATTAAGCCCATGCTTTTCAAAAGCCAGATTGAATGATTTCAACTGAAGTGCAGAGGTATCTGCAATTGTACCGATTGACCCTAAAAATATCGCTTCCATAATAACTAACCTTCATCGATTTTTATCAATACGACGAAGCCCTCTCACTAGATCAATGAAACATCCTCCCGACCCACAATACCTCTGCTCACTCACAAAGACATTTATTTGGATCGGGTAATTTGCTACGTCGGTAGCAGGCAAAATTTTTATTTTTTAGAGTTGCTAGCTTTAAAATGGCAAATTGAGGAAAGCATAATGCAAAGGTTATATCTTGAAACTTGGGAAGCATTTATTAGATGGCATGCTGTAGGATCCAGTGGGGAACCTGTCATTTACCTTCCAGGGTTAAGTATGAGCTCCGTAAGCAGCTTCCTGCCAGTAGCCGCCCATAACCTGATGATAGGCAAAACAGGAATTATGCTCGATTACATCGGTTCAGGAGCCAGCGACCATTCTGACAGCTTTAGTTTTTCTTTAAAAGCACATGCCGAAACAGTCGCTTTTGTATTAGATGAATTAGGGTACACTAGCTGCCATTTTGTTGGTCACTCTTTCGGTGGAAGTGTAGCTATACAACTAGCTTTAACTCGCCCTGATTTAGTGAAAAGTTTATTAATAGCTGAAGGAAATCTACTTCCCGGGGGAGGTCCTGGTAGTAGAAGTATTGCGGCAAACTCGAAGGTTGAATTCGTAAATAAGGTTTTTCCCAAAATGCTCAATCGAATTAGGGAAGATTCACTTATAAAAAAAAGCGGTTCAGATGTGTTAGCTTCTTCTTGGTCTATTGCGGATGTTGGCGGAATATATGAAAATGCTATTTCATTGGTAACTCTCCCTAAAAGATTTGAAAAAGATTTTCTGCTTCTCGATATCCCAAGATGTTTCATGTTTAGTGAAGAAAATTTTCCTGCTGAAGATACAGCTGGAACAGCCGATATTCCAAATGTAAAACGCTTAGAGAGTTTTGGTGTTCTCGTTGAAATTTTGCCTAAATCAGGCCATGAAATGATGATAAGCAATCCGGAGGATTTTACAAAAATATTAAGTGATTTCTTAAACACTATTTGAATTTATATTATATATATTTTTTAGCCAGAATTTATTAAAAAAGAAATTAGACAGAAATGGAAAACGGATAACTAATAAAATGTTTAGACAAACTGCCGTCTCACTCATGATAGCTCTCTTTCAAATACTTTTTTCATCTACAGCTTGGGCTAGCGAATTTAATGTATCCTTTGATAAAGAGAAAAACATAATAATCATTTCAGCGGGTAAAGAAGAAATCGAAATACGACCTGTAAATGATGATTGTGAAATAATTGATGAAGGCAATAATTATGGTTTCAAAAATTGCCAGATTAAAATTGGCGAGCTCTCTATGTCTAAAGTTTCTGCCGAAATTGGTGCGGAGGGTGCTGGCTTCAGCCTTGATGGTGGTTTCGATATCGCTAGTGATTTTAAGCTAAAAGCAGGTAGTTTACAGCTAGCCTTGATGACTGGTGAAAAACTTCGTGACGTAGTAGAACTGCCGGAGTTTATAGGGAAGTTAGATGATGAAGCTATTTACCTATTCACTGATGTCAGTACTTCGATAAATTTAGTGATTGACGGCAATGTAATTTCACTACCGTCGCCAGCTAGTGTCAGCGCATCGCTTCTGCTGGACACAACGGGTGAGCTATTTTTCTACAGTGGGCCTATACCCAGCCCAACCATGATCGCTGATGGAGCAAATAAATTTCTAAAATCTGCATCAGCAAGTGCCGACAAAGATAAGAGTATGCTTTCAGGTTCGTTCGGCTACTCAATAAAGCCTAAGTTCAAATACAGCAGTTCCTTCCCAGTTTATACTTCAAGTAAGAAAGAGCCAGAAGAAGAAAAATTTAATGCAAACGTTGTTATGATAGGTGAGTTTGAGCTTGCAGACTTTGCGTCGATTGAAGGCAACTTATTCCTAGATGTCAAAAAAGGTAAGCTAGGCATAAACGCGGGGGCAAGTGTTGGTTTCGATATGTTTGGAGCAGGAGTTTCGTTAGACGTTGCTGAAGGTACTTTTATTGTGGACGGCAAAGGCGTGAGATTTGGTTTGGGGTCTAGCCCATCTGACGGATTGCCGAAATATATTTCACAATTTGCAGCGCCAATGTTAAAAGCAAATGCCAGCGCTTATGGACTCGCAAAATCCAACTCTGATTTCTTAATCCAAATTGACGTTGAGGATGTATCAGCCTCCGGCGTAGACTCAATTGACGGAAGCTTTAAAATAGCACCAAGCGGACTCGATGTAGGTGCAAAATTTAAGCTTGATGGGGTTGGAAAAGTAAAAGTTTCTGGCGAAATAACAAATTCTGAATGCGCGCTAACTGCCGAGAAAATAAAAATCTTCAATTTGTTTACTATAAAAGATGCACGCATCGAATTCTGCAAAATGGCAAAGGAAGGTGCTTACGCCTTCGCAGGCGAACTTAAGGTATTAGGCATTCCGGCCAAGGTAAACGGATTGGCTGATGCGGCAGATTCAGCGGCCTCGGTTTTGTCTAAAGATGTGAAATTTAGTGACGATTTTGAAGTTAAGAAAAAATTTGGTGTTGGAGGCTCAGGGATTGCAGGAGGCTATGTAAAATTAACTGCGAGTGGTGACGTGGACGTCCTTATGAATGCTGCATCTGGCAAGTTAAGCTCTGATGTAGGATTAGAGGCGAAAGCTAAATTTTGTGGAAAAGTAAAAATCGCAGGCTTCAAACGAAAAAAATGCAGCTCCACGAAGTCAGGTATTTCTAATTCGTTCGATGTCGAAGTTGGATGCTTTACATTCGATGCTGAGAAAAAAATACTTGGTCAAAAATTTAAGATTGATGCTGGAAAAGTATGTCCGTTCCCCGCTGTAAATGAAGACAAATCAACTTATGAAGAAGATGATCTTGAAAGTGATGGTGACCAACTTGATGAAGATGACTTGGGGGTAGTTGTGGCCCTTCGCGATCATGATGGCGAATATGTGTCGTGGACAGATGATCTCATGTTGACGACAACAAAAGACTTAGGCGACACCACTTACTTCACACTACTTAACAAAGACGGTAGCGAATGCCCAAAAGATGGCACTAAAATCGCTGTACAACTTGGAGATGGTACAGATGAAGATCTTGAAAATTATTGGCGTGTGAAAAAAGATAAATCATCCGCGTTGAATGCAGAAAGTGGAGATGAGGATAGCGGAACAAAGGCCAAAAAACGGTTCATCATCTATGCCGTGGACATGGCTAATGAATGTCTAAGTGATGGCGATACGATACGGCTAAAAAACAAAGAATATGGGAGATGGGTTAGCTCAGCAAGTAAACCGCTAGTAGCCTATAATTCATCAGGAGGCGATGATAAGATTTTCACCGTAGTTTTTGAGCCCAAAGAGTAAAGAATGCAGGGACAAATATGATCTTCTAGATATTTGGATAGAAAGACATGGAAAGAGGCACGCATTAAGCCCTACACTCGTAGCAAATACTCCGATCTTAAAAAACAAGGTACATTCTGCGCCAAAAGAATTTTAAAGACAAAAAGTATTTATTATGCTTTAGTTATTTTGCTAATAGCTAGGAGTTCTTGAAAATACTAAGCGCCCTATTTTCTAAAACGGCTGGCTCCTTAACTATCACAATGAAAGAATTCTGTATGCGCTTGGGTCCTATATGCTTCACACCTTTCGGATGGTAAGACATGAAAAATAACAAATTAATTAAACGATTTTCTTTGTTGGCGATCAGCTTTTTTTGTTTGACTGCAACGCATGTCGCTGCTCAAGATTTTGTTAAAGTTAAAAACCAAAGCAAATATGGCGTAGTCGTGAGGCTTGATGTTAAAGGATTTGATCCGATCTCAGAGTGCATGCGTAAAGGCGATAGTTTTACATTTAACTTAAATGAGGCCGGGGTGAAGGCTGGTTCCTCTTATAGCGTACAGTACGAAGCCGACTACGATTGCCCTATTAAGAAAGAACTTAAATGGTACCCCCCAAATTGGTGTAGAAAACGAAAAGATGGCGCAGCAACAGATAAATATAGCTGGCAGCGGACTACAAGCACGGGCACAAAGAAATTTGTAATAAGAAACGATGGAGATGCACTACGATGCGCTGTACAATGAAGTAAAACTAGTAGTTTCGATTAAGGAATCCGCGTCAGCACCATGACCAGCATTGCGGCTTCTGCTACACCCATAGCAAATGAGCTAACCCAAATAAACACCTTAGTGAGTGAGCAGGGGTATATTGTGAGTTGGGGTGGGGGTCAAAACCTTAGCCCGCTTTACTTGCTAGTTATATCGCTCTCACATTTCCCGAGTAAGGTGCGCAAAGTACTACAATTTTCTACTCGAAGTTATGATGATAAGATGAATAAAAGATATTTACGGTAAGCGTCGCTGTTTACCTACGAAAAGCTATTCTCCCTCAGGCTCAAAAACTACGGTGAAAACCTTATCATCGCCTCCTGATGAATTATAGGCCTCTAGCATTTCACCTGCTGAGCTAACCCATCTCTTATATTCTTTGTTTCTTAGCCGTATCGTATCGCCATCACTTAGACATTCATTAGCCATGTCCTCTTCATATATGATGAACCGCTTTTTGGCCTTTGTTCCGCCATCCTCATCTCCACTTGCTGCATTCAACGCTGATGATTTGTCTTTTTTCACACGCCAATAATTTTCACCTTCATAGTTCACTCCATCACCAAGTTGTACAGCGATTTTAGTGCCATCTTTTGGGCATTTACTACCGTCTTTGTTAAGAAGTGTGAAGTAAGTGGTGTCGCCTAATTCTTTTGTTGTCGTCAACATGAGATCATCTGTCC
>PCAV01000122.1 GCA_002730675.1 Rhodospirillaceae bacterium
CGGATAGAAAGACAATTCAAATCAAGTATGGAAAATTAAAGTCAATCGCTCATAAAACGTCCCCACCCCGGTTTTCTCTTTGCTCTTATAAACCCTTTGGTGGAAATATTAGGGTTATTGCGACGGTGCTCACTCAGTAGTCCAGAGTTGTTCAAGCAAAGACGCTGCCTGGGTGCATGCTTAACTTCATCGAGAAGAGAGTAATATTTCAAATGTTAAGTACTGGTACAAACAGGCCAAACGCAAGTCTTAGTCCGGAGATATAAAAGACGAGTATCTATACATCATGAAGGCGTCATACCATTCAAAAAGCACGAGAAAGAAGCTCCCTTGATTTTATGACTTCCGCTGATGTACTTCGATCACCGTACCATCAGGATCATAAAAAAATATCTGGTGCCACCCAGCAACAGCTCTTTCTCCCCAGTCAGAATACGCCACTCCTTTAGCTTCAAGATGTTTCTTGAAAGCATCAAGATCATCCGTTCGATATGCTATGTGCCCCCTCGCGAGAGGGTTGACAATTTGGCCCGTATTAAATCCAGCTTGAATATCTCGCTGAGCCAGGTGAGTTTGAACTTTTCCATCCGAAACAAATGCAACGTCCCCTGAATAACCCTTGTTTTTCTCCAATACCGGAAGATCATCCGTTGCTCTTCCAAGGCCGAGCACGTCCCTGTAGAACTCGTCCATCTTTTCAACATTATCGGTCGATAAATTTATATGATGAAGCATTAAATTCATAAAGTTTCTCCCTCACCCGGATTCAACGAAGTTTTTAACTTCTATAGTTTTTAAGCCACAACACCCCTGTTTTACTACACTAAATAGTTTTTACCCAAAAAGTATTTTGATACTTGTTTTTAATACGAGTGAGTAATATATATCCGCTGAAGAGCTAGCGCCGATTTGAGTTCCAGATTGCGGGCGCTGAAAAATTCAGCTAAAGCGGCGGACATGATTCGCCCGAATGATAGGATGCGAAAATGTCACTTTATAACAGTGTGTTCGATACGACCAAACGCGGGAATATTCTGATTCTTGATGGTGGAACTGGAACGGAACTCGAGAAACGAGGTGTCCCAATGGATCCTGGCGCTTGGTGTGGTGTCGCTGCGCTCGAGCACGCAGACATACTTAAACGGATACATCTTGATTACATATTTTCGGGCGCGGATGTCATCACTACTAATACTTACAGCTCATCTCGCCACATGTTGGAGCTATCTGGCTTGGGTAAAAAGTTTTTCGAAATTAATAAAAAAGCTCTCGAAGCAGCGCACAACGCTAGAGAAGCAAGCGGCAAACCTAATGTTCTAGTAGCCGGCTCGCTGTCCCATCGTGGAATGATTTCTGAGGGCACTGCCATGCCTGATCAAAACGCTGTCATCCCATTAAAGAAATTTGAAGAGAGCTTAACGGAATTAGCATATTTTCTAAAAGAGGAGGGTTGCGATTTAATTATACTAGAAATGATGTATGACCCAACAAAAATTGAGCCCACTTTCATAGCTGCTGAAAAAGCAGGTCTTCCAATTTGGGCAGGTTTTTCATCACGTCGCGATAACATCGGCCGACTGTTGAGCTTCTTACCGGATGAAGAGCTACCACTAATGGATATTTTTAGGATCCTTTCCAATTACAAACCTGATGCCGCCGGCATTATGCATACCCCATCAAACGCAATACAAGCCTCTTTAAAGGAATTAAAAAAAGTCTTTTCAGGCACCATATTTGCGTATCCCGATTCTGGATATTTCAAGTCACCCAATTGGCAGTTCGAAAAAATAATTTCCGAGCAGGCATTGCAGGACTTCGCGGGTGATTGGATAAAAGAGGGCACAAAAATAATAGGTGGTTGCTGTGGCCTGTCGCCTTCACATATACAAGCGCTGGCTAGGATTAAACAAAATCCTGCAGAATAATAGAATATCTCTCAATTAATAATTTTTAAAATCCTATTATTCAAATGCAAAAAAATACACGTAAGAAACAACTAAGGCAGGGATCGCCGAGTACATTGTGGCAACAACTGCAACCTTTGGTGCAATTGCTATTGCGGGAAATAAAGCATCGCCGTCATTACTCAGCGCATTGCCAATCTGTGCCGATAATGGCAAATAGCCTGCAACAAATAGGGTGGTGACAAGAACCTGCGGTCCACATCCAGGTAAAAACCCAATTAATACTGAAATCAGAGGAACTATTGCTGCCCACCCAGCAAAAATGCCTTGGACATTTATATCAAAAAAGTATACCGGCAACTCGAATGCAAGATATGCAAAAATTACCCAAAGCGTAACAAAGTTTGTTTCTCTAATTGTTTTACGGAATATTGTTTTCTGTTTTGAATGATTACTATCACCTATAAGGCCCAATTTTGGTGCTAGTTGCATAGCTATTGCCAAAAGCCCACCCATAACACCTATCGTTGTGGCTGGGTTACTAAGAGCTTGCGTTGAAAAAATACTATCAACGTCAAATTGAAAGGCGACTAGAAAAGCTAGAACTAAACCCGGAGCAAAAAGCAAGAACCATAAGCGGTCCAAAAAAGGGCTCGATGTATCTTTTCCCACGGTCTTAAGACGTGCAGTCTTCAGATTATGATCATACAAAAAATCAAAAGCATGAATTTTATTAACGATCCAACCGCTGAGTGTGCCTATCACAAAGCCCAGTCCAATCATCGCAAGTCCTGTTAAGGGGAGCTGGGCGATTAAAAGGAACGCCGCATCACCCATTGTAGCAGTTAGGACGGCGACGACCGCCCCAAAACTAAGCCTTCCAGATATATACTGAGTCATTACAATGACTGCCCCCCCACATCCTGGAAGCGCTCCTAGACCGGCAGCAATAGGAACCTGCCAAAATGTCGCTTCTTGCAATAAAGCCGCTGCGTCGGCCTTAAAAAGCTTCTCAATCCCATAAAAAAGCAGGAATGTAGCAGCTACGAACGCACTTACCTGTAAGTACGCGTCGGATATTGCTGTAAAGAAAACATCAGCCAAGTCGCCACTAGTAGCCTCGACCGCCCAACCTCCTAACAGAACAGGAATGCAGATCAAGAATATTTGGATAGGCGAAGGAACACTGTCAAATTTGGAGGGTTTATTTTCTCTGGGTGCCATTGTGCGTGCTGATATTTGTTCTGTTGACATAAGGAAAGTTAGTATTACCTAACTTATAATGCAAGACCTTATTGAACATTATCCGAATCCGGTTTTTATAAATCTTCCCCTCGAAATCTAGATGACTATATCCAATCAAACGAATTGGGCGATCTGATTATATAAGACAAAAGATTAATGAATATTCGTCGACATAGAATTAAAACCTCTAAAGCGTGCGAAACCTTTACTGATCGCTGGACCAGCACACATAATTTTTGAATTGCGCCTCAGCAACTTTCCGATAGCAAGCCGACCTTCCATACCAGCTATTTTTGTCCCTAAGCAGACATGACATCCCATTGCAAATGCAACATTTCTATTGGGCTTTCGGGCGATATCGATTCCTACTTTGTTCAGAAATTGTTGCCACTATTTTAGAAAATACAATAATCGTTTAAAACTGTTACTAGCATTTTACTCGGCCAGATATATTCCCTCTGAGTTTGTCAGAAAAGATGATAATGTTTATGTTGGCATATGCATAATTTAACTCATGGTGTTCAAAACTTGTTTGATTTTTATTCCGATACCAAAACAAAACCCTCAAAAAGTATGCTTCACTCGATACTAAACCGCGATTTTGGTGATGAACAGAAAGATGAAGATTCCACAACACTGGAGCTATGCTCTCGTGTTGCCAATTTACTTGGAAAAGAAAAAGCTGTGTTTCTTCCATCTGGGACAATGTGCAATGAAATCGCAATCAATATTCACACTAACCCAGGGGACGAGATCATCTGTGAAAGCTCTAGTCACATAATTAACTTTGAGACCGGAGGGCCCGCGGCTATTAGTAGCGTGATGATACACGCCATAAACGGTAAAAATGGCATCTTTGAAGCTGAGCAGTTGTCGGCAGCAATTCGCAAACCATCAAGATATGCCCCAATCAGTTCGCTCGTTTGTGTTGAACAAACCTCAAATATGGCCGGAGGTACTATTTGGGAGTTGGACAAGCTTAATGCAGTAGCTATCGAAGCCAAAAAATATAATCTGAATACTCACATGGACGGCGCACGTCTTTTGAATGCCTGTGTTAAAACTGGCGTCAACGCAGAAACTTATTCAAAAAATTTCGATAGTGTTTGGTTGGATTTTTCGAAGGGTCTTGGAGCCCCCGTAGGTGCTGTGCTTGCGGGCTCTGAAGAATTCATAAACAAATCATGGCGCATTAAACAACGATTAGGCGGCGCAATGCGTCAATCGGGTGTTTTAGCAGCAATGTGTCTCTATGCTTTGGATAATAATATATCGAGACTTTCCATTGACCATGAAGTAGCATCTTTTTTAGAATCAGAGATTGAAAAATTAGAAACCGTAGAGCAAATTCTCCCCGTGGAGACAAACATTGTAATATTCGACCTATCCGATGAGACAATTTCTGCTCCGAAGTTAGTTCAAAAGATGGAAGAACAAGGGTTTCGAATAGGCGCATTCGGTGAAAGGCGAATAAGGATTGTTACGCATCTAGACGTGGATATGGATTCAGCTACAAAGTTAGTTGCGGCTCTTAAAATCTATCTGTAATAATCACGTTATTGTTTGTTTGTGAAGAGGATTGCGTTCCGTTTGCAGTTTGAAAAATTGCGCACTTGTTAAACTCCCTTGCAACACTATGTAGAATAGATGAGTTCAGATCAAACTTCTATCCATTGGTTTCGGCAAGACTTAAGGGTCGCTGATAATCCCGCACTTCTGTCGGCTGCACGTAGCGGGCGCGTTATACCAGTTTATATATTTGACGACCCAATCCCACAGGAATTTCGAATCGGTGGTGCTAGTAGGGTCTGGCTTCACCACTCTCTCGATAGTCTCAATCACACTTTGAACGGGCACCTCCGGTGTTTCCGAGGTAACTCCGAAACTATACTAGAAAAACTTTGCAAGGAATATAACGTCAAACATGTTACGTGGAACAGGGCTTATGATCCCTGGAGAATTGAACAGGATACACAAGTAAAGGCAAAGCTTCACTCAATTGGTATTAAGGGCCAAAGTTTCAATGGCAGCCTTCTTTGGGAACCTTGGGAGACTTTAAAAGCTGACGGGTCTCCATACAGAGTCTTTACACCGTTCTACAAAAATGGGTGCTTAAACGCCGATGTCCCGAGACCACCACTCAGTGCTCCGCAAATCTGCTATCATGATGAAAAACTAGAGCCAAGTAATTTAGATAATCTTGGCCTATTGGACAACCAATCATGGGAGGCTGATTTAATTTCGAAATGGCGCGTCGGTGAAGATGCGGCCTCAGCAAAGCTTAAGATTTTTTTAAACGAAGGAATTAAAAACTATAAGAATGGAAGAAACTTCCCGGCACAGCAGAGTGTTTCAAGACTTTCTCCCCACCTACGTTGGGGTGAAATCTCCGTAAACACCGTGTGGTACGCTACAAAAAAACAACTCAAAGAAAGTCCCCATCTTAGTGAAAACGCCAACCACTTTCTATCGGAGTTAGGATGGCGGGAATTTTCGCATTCTCTACTATATCACTTTCCTTTTCTGCCCACGAAAAATTTAAACCAGCGCTTCGAAAAGTTTCCATGGGTCAAAGATCAAGTTGGATTAAAGGCCTGGAAAAGTGGCCGCACAGGCATTCCAATAGTAGATGCTGGAATGCGACAGTTATGGAACACAGGTTATATGCATAATAGACTTAGGATGATTGTAGGATCTTTCCTTGTCAAAAACCTCCGCATACACTGGCATGACGGACAAGCTTGGTTCTGGGATACACTTTTTGACGCAGATTTAGCGAACAATAGCGCAGGTTGGCAGTGGATAGCTGGATGTGGCGCCGACGCTGCTCCATATTTCCGTATTTTCAATCCCGTAACACAAGGCCTGAAATTTGACCCAGATGGGTCATTCATAAGACAATTTGTGCCAGAGCTAGGAAAAGTCCCCGCTAAATACATCTTTGACCCGTGGAACGCACCTCAAGATATTCTTGCAACGTCAGGTGTAGTTTTAGGCGAGACCTATCCCAATCCAATTGTAGACTTGAAAATATCACGCGAAAAGGCTCTTGAATCCTTTGCTACCTTGAAAGCCTGAGATGAAGGAACCCCACGGTACGATTAGACTTACACGTTGCCACCAGTTTAATAAACATATTGCTGCACTCAAGGATGCTGGCCAGCGCCTAACATGATTTTGATCATTTATGGCAATGACGCTACCCGGTTTAATTATCTCTACTGACATTTTCCTTAAGAAACAGGACGCTTCTTAAGGAAAATGTCACAACGAAAATACATAACAGGGCCCTCCACAAAATGTTGGCAGAGAAATTTTATATCAACGGTTCGGATTCAAAGTTATTTTTAGAAACCTTACTTGACTTGACCCAAACCAGATAACACAGAATTATTCTTGAACCACTTACTTCCAATTGATGCATACGGCAAACACGAATGTGGTTACCCAAGTTTAAAATCCGGCCAGGTATCAGCCAGTCTATAACCTTCCGGCCATGGGTCATCAGGGTCTAGGTAGTATTGATGTGTTCCGGTCACCCAAGCCCGGCCACTCACTTCAGGGATAATCCCGTTAATATTACCAACATTTGTATGCCCAATAATTCGGCCGGAAAACTTTGAATCAATAATCGAAGACACCTCGAGAATGTCATCTTGATGCATTTCTCCTCGAGCACACAGCAGTGCCATCCTGGCACATAGCGCAGTTCCTGTAGGTGATCTATCTATTTTCCCTGGTTGAATAGCCACTGCAGCACGTGAATTTAGCCGCTTACCATCCCTATCTACTGGGCCTGCAAAAAGACAAAAAGAAAATTTATTCCAATCATTATTTTGCGGATGTTGAAATTTTAACTGATCATTCGCGGCGTTAGTAATTCGTATTCCAATTTCAGCTAAATTTTTTGCCTCACGAGAAACTAGTTTAAAATTGAGGTCTTTGGCATTTACTATTACAAACGTGTCACCTCCATAAGCCGTATCAACGCGCAAACTGCCAATTCCTGGTACCATTAACGTTTGATCCAACGTTCCAACGAAGGCGGGTACATTTTGTATAGATATGCGACGCGCTTTTCCAGTATCGCACTCAGCCATAACTTTTACCAAACCGGCAGGCGCCTCTAAAATTATTTCTGTTTCTGGTTCCTGCATAGGGATTATACCAGTATCCAAGAGAACCGTAGCAACACAAATAGCGTTTGATCCTGACATTGGTGGGGTTGCCTCTGGCTCCATAATTATCCAACCAATCTGCGCTTTAGGATTAATGGCTGGAACTAAAAGGTTTACGTGTCTAAAAACGCCACCTCTTGGTTCGTTGAGTATAAAGTTACGTAACCTATTATCTTTTTCGATCCATGTACGCTGCTCCCAAAGAGTTTCGCCAGGTGGTGGTGCAACTCCTCCAACTATTACGTCCCCAACTTCACCTTCTGCATGGCACGAAACAACATGGATTACCTTCGAACTTCTCATTATCTGCTGGGTCCTCTGGAAAAATATCAGGCTCTTATCGATCTTATTTATTCAAAAATTTCATTTACCTATAATATTAGTTTTGTTCTACCCCATAAACTGATAGTAGAGATTTCATCCGCGATACAGCAATATCTGGTTGAGCCAACAAATTGGACTTGTCAGCCAGTCTAAAAATTTCGGCATAATGGTTCAGTTCTCTTGATGACTGCATCCCTTTAAGCATTGAAAAATGCGACTGCATACCATTAAGCCAAGCTAAAAGCGTTATCCCAGCTTTATAATACTGTGTAGGTTTTTTGAAAATTTCCTGAGAAAGTGGGCCGGTTGGCTCAAGAATATTTCGATATTTTTCAATTTCTCCTCGAGCAAGTGCCTCTAGTGCAGGAGATACGGCTGGTGCTATAGCTGTAAAAATTCCAAGAAGCGCATCCGAATGCTTTTTTCCGTCACCTTCAATTAGATCCGTGTAATTAAAGTCATCTCCAGTGTACAAGTTAATATTTTCGCTTAATCGCGCTCTAAATTTTTCTTCGTGTTTTTGATCTAGCAGGGAAATTTTAATACCGTCCACCTTGGAGCTATTCGCTTTTATTAATGCAAGCACTATGTCTGCAGCGTCATTGATTGACTCTTTTCCCCAATAACCTCTCAAGGCGGGATCAAACATATCTCCAAGCCAATGCAGTATGACCGGCTTTTCAGCTTGTTCTATCAATCTGTTGTATACCCTTAAAAAGGATTCTGGCCCCCTATTAACAAGCATCATAGCCCTACTGGCAAGAATTACACACTGACCACCAATTTTTTCAATTGTTTCCATCTGCTCACTTTAGGCATTTATTATTTGATCTTCGTTCTTTAATTCTTCTATTCCAAACTGATCTGTTCCCGCGCCACAAACTACTCTTGGCTTCAGTGGATGATACTTTGCCTCATTAACCGTTCGTTCAATAAGTTCTTTTGCAGTTTCCCAATCTAATCCCATGCCACGTTGCGCTGTATCCATTGCCTCCGCGACGTAAAGTCCCTGACCCCAAAGATGATGTCTATATTTTAGAGTTTCATCCCAATCAATTGCTCCGCCCAATTGCCATGGATCAATTTCAAATAGTGGCGACGCAACCACATGTGCGGCGGCAAACGCTATTCGGGTAAACGAAATACTTGGGGTTCGGGGCGTCATAGGTATGCCCACCAACTTATAATTTTCTACTGTTCCATTCGTTAATGGAAGACGCAACATATCAGTATTGGTTCCTTCTGAACCGTAAAGTAACTTAACCCCGAATAATATGCTGAAGAAAAAAACTACAATAGTAAAGATTATATCTATATTACGTTATGGGCTCATTTTCGCCGTTAAGCTATTTCCCAAACGATCGATACTCCAATGTAAAATTAATGTCATGACGACTAAGACAATCAACGCGGCAAACATCAAATCTATTTTGGCTCTTCCATTAGCAAGCAGCATCAAATAACCAAGTCCTTCCGATGCGCCCACCCACTCTCCTATTATTGCGCCAATTGGGGCATAGACCGCCGCAAGTCGTAATCCAGAAGCCAAACCTGGGACTGCAGCTGGTATTCTTAGGTTCAACATAATACGCCAAGGGTTTCCATTCATCACACGCGATAGGTCCAACATGCCCTTAGGTGTGTTCATAAGCCCATCAAAAAATGAAGAGGTGACGGGAAAATAAATTATTAGTAAAGCCATGAGAATTTTTGGCCACAATCCATATCCCAGCCACAAGGTGAGCAGTGGCGCTAACGCAAAGACTGGAAGTGCCTGGCTCAAAACCATCATAGGACGCACAATAGTTCTGGCAGCCGGTGAGATAGCTAAGCAAATAGCTGTGACAGAACCAAGCACTGTTCCCGCCAAAAGTCCGACTAATATTTCACTCCCGGTCACAACCGCATGCTTAAGGATGAGCGAAAAATTTGAGACAAATGTCTGCATAACTAGCAAAGGGCTGGGTAAAATGAATTTTGGTAAATCGGCAAATACTACTAAAAAATGCCAAAATAAAAATAAAGCAACCGTGACGAGAATCAGTCGCAAAAAAAGTTTCATTCTTCCTCTCGCAAAAGTCGAAGGAGCTGTCCTTGACAAGCTAAAACTGTTTGTTCGTCATACGCCCTAATAATGCCGCCTGCTGGTGGACACACATCTTTAATGCCATTAACAGATAGGACTAGAATGCGTTCACCCAAGCGTGCTGCTTCGGCTGGATCATGGGTCACTAATAAAATTGTTTTACCCTGGAGATGCTGTGCTGCAAGCTCTTGCATTTCCGCGCGAACACGGGCGTCTAGTGCCGAAAATGGTTCGTCTAATAACACGATTGGACGCTCTTCCATTAACGTTCTCGCAAGCGCAACCCTCTGACGTTGGCCACCGGAAAGAGCATACGGTCTTTTCTTTCTGTGTTCGGTTAACCCAACTTTTTTAATCAGTTCATTTGCCTTGTCAAAGTCTGGTTTTTCACCCCGCAAGCGATTTCCTAACAAAACGTTTTCAGTAGCGCTCAACCATGGCAGTAGATTATCCGTTTGGGACATCAAAGAAATCTGACCACTGAGTCTTCCGCCCTCTTTCAATACGATGCTCCCATCGAGTACTATTTCACTTTCGAGGCCAGCTATAAGCCTGAGTATGGTTGTCTTACCAACTCCAGATGGTCCAAGCATACATGTCCAAGAACCTGCCTGCATGGTAAATGAGATTCTTGGAAATATTTGTATTTCATTTATCCATGCACTGCCTTCGAACAAAAGGCTTTGCATTAAATATCTAATCCCATTTGCCAAAAACCTGCTTCAAGCCTCGTCGCCATTAAAAAACGGCTGGTTAATCTATGCCACCTTGGGTTTTGAGCAGGGTTCTCACCCAAGCGAATGGAAACAGCCTGATCTATTAGTTTGCCCACATCGACACAAACACCCTGATACTCTTCAGAACTATAAGTCGATATCCAATCGGAATAAGCAGAACTATGCTCTTTTTTTGAAATCGTATAACCAATTTCACCATATCCCAGAACACAGGGGGCAAGCGCAGCAATTAGATCTAGGAAGTCACCGCTATGCCCAGCATCTAGAACGTATCTTGTATAAGCTAGGTTGGGCATAGCTTCAGTAGCATTAAATAAGTCAGCCTCTTCAATTCCTTCTTCTGCGCAAAGTTTCACATGCAAGCTAATTTCTTCGTTAACAAGCGCATTAACTGTCGTTGCGCATAGTCGCATTTCCTCCAAAGTTTCTGCCTTTGTTATAGCTAATGCCCAAGCTCTAGAAAAATGGATCAGAAAGACATAATCTTGTATCAAATAATTAACGAAGTTTTCTTTTGGCAGCGTTCCATCTGCTAACTTTTCAACGAAAGTATGGTTCGTGTACTCATTCCATTCGGAGCCAGCTGCCGCCCTCCACAATTGAAATGTCTTTCCGTAATTCTGCATTAATTCTTCCCAATATCTATTGCTAGGTCCTTAATTGGGCTCTGTTTCTTGATCAAACCAGTTTCTTTAAGAAAGTTTTCGAAGCGTGAATAGCGCCCATGGTCTAAGGCTGCGGGTCTTAGTGCAAATCGTGGCAAGGTATCGACCCAAGCCCGTTTATTTAGTTCATCGTCTAGCTCTTTTGAAGTGTTTTTGAAAATGTTCCAACTCTCCCGCGGGTGATTTATCATATATTGCGTTGCTAATTCTGTTGCATCTAGGAATTTCTTGATCATATCACGGTCTAGTTTAGTCTTATTGGCAACATAAATTAATTCGTCGTATGCTGGTAAGCCTTCCTCCTCAAGGTAAAAGCAACGACCCTTGACACCCTCAATATCCATCTGGTTAAGTTCAAAGTTTCGAAAAGCACCTATAACGGCATCCACCTGCTTCGACATCAAGGACGGCGACAGGGACCAGTTAACATTCACAAGATCAATATCCGAAAGTTTGACGTCGTTACGCTCAAGAATAGTTTTGAGTAATACTTCCTCAACGCCAGCTACAGAAAACCCAACTTTTTTTCCTTTTAAATCGGAGATATTTTTGATGGGGCCATTTGCCAATACCAACAAGCAGTTAAGTGGCGTTGCTACTAAGGTACCGACACGAGTAAGTGGCATACCTTCAGCAACTTGCAAATGAAGCTGCGGCTGATAAGAAATTGCCAAATCGGCTTTACCTGCTGCAACTAATTTTGGAGGATCTGCTGGATCTGCTGGTGCAATTATTTCTACCTTCAATCCTCTGTCTGAGAAAAATCCCTTCTCCTTAGCAATAATTATTGGTCCATGGTCTGGGTTTACGAACCAATCCAACAATAAAGTAACTTTTTGATTGGCTAGAGCTGACGAAGAAATAGAGATGAAAATAACTATAAAAATCGGCCTTTTTAAAAAAACGCAAAGCCAGGTTGCCATTAGCGTGATCAAAGTTACAGCTGTTTTAAACGTTTTCATTTATCGTCTCCATTTTCTTTCGGCAGGAGACGGTTGAGCTTTCTAAGCTTTTTAAGGTCCGTTTCCTACGCTGGTTCTAACCAGGTCAGGTTCTATGGGTTGATCTTTGCGATCTCTCAGCAACAATAAAGCTGCACCCCAACAGATTAAACCAATATTAAAGGCAAACTATGCCGAAGGCAATAATGGAAGAACAATGAGCCAACAAAACCAGATTGGACGTAACAAACAACTTACCTTAATATGCAAAGAAATCTGGATAATTTTTTATAACATCACTATAAGCCTTCGAATAAAATCAAACCACAAACTATGGGAATGCTGAAAAGGTTTATGAAAACAAATGTCTTCCGGTCTACCGCTCAACTTAATTAACGGATATGCAACTTGGAAAAAAAGAGGATATCCAGAACGAAAAGCTCTTTTGCAACGTCTTGTAAAAGAGGGACAACACCCCACCGCCATGATTATTTCTTGCTGTGACAGCAGGGTGGATCCAACCACAATTTTTAATTCGGAATTTGGCGAACTTTTTATTCATCGAAATATTGCAAACTTAGTACCTCCCTGTAGCTTAGAGGGAGATCAAAACGGCACATCCGCCGCCATCGAGTATGCCGTCACTGCTTTAAAGGTAGCACATATCGTAATACTCGGACATTCCAATTGTGGTGGTGTACTAGGCTGCTTTAACATGTGTACTGGTAAAGCTCCTGAACTAGAAAAATCGACTAGTTTTGTAGGGCGTTGGATAAATGCACTTCGACCGGGCTTTGAACGCCTTAGCGGTTCTGAAAGTGACGAAGAAAAAATTTTACTGTTAGAAAAAGAGGGGATTGCGATCTCTTTAGAAAACCTGCTTACCTTCCCTTTTGTAAAGCAAGCAATAGAGAATGGTAGTCTATCTATCCATGGATTATGGCATGATATCGAACATGGCGTTCTTTTCGCTTTAGAAGATGGTAGCTTTAAACCTGTCGTTATTGAATAATCTTCTGAAAGAGAGATAGTTTTGTTGGTAACGAGGTTGAAAAATGGTTGAACTTACGCAGGAAGAAAAGGCTATACTCAACTCGGAACTTGGTACAACCGGTGACAAAACAGCACTAAGCATTGTCGTCAAAGCCGCGGAAATGCTTGGCGCGAAAAGACTAGTAAAAATTACCTCAAGCCATATTGATGGCTGCCTTTATCACGGCGACTCCGGCGTTTTATTCTGTGAAAACCTAGCAAAAAATGGAGCCAAAGCAAAAGTCCCAACAACCACCAATGTTGGCGCTTTAAATTTCATAAAGACTAATCAAGCTAGACTTTCCTCAAAAAAATTACAAATGGCTCAAAGATTAATGGATGCCTATATAAATATGGACTGCACACCAAGTTGGACTTGTGCACCTTACCAAATAGGCGCGCGTCCAAAAAAAGGCGAACAAGTCGCTTGGGGAGAATCTAATGCCGTTGCCTTTGCAAACACCGTCCTAGGTGCGCGCACTAACCGATATGGAGATTTTCTAGATATAGCATGTGCAGTAAGTGGCAGGGCTCCGTATTATGGGTTGCACTGTGACAAAAACCGCAACGCAGAAATCTTACTAGATGTAACTGATCTGCCTGAAAAGGTGAAAGAAGAGGATACATTTTTTCCGGTCTTAGGTTCTGTCATCGGAAGGCTAGCCGGTGACAGTGTTTGCGCTGTATCAGGTATTAATAAGATTGTATCTGAAGATCAATTAAAGGCGCTTTGCGCTGCAGCTGCATCTACCGGTGCCGTTGGACTAGTTCACATCATCGGAATCACACCCGAGGCTACCAATTTACAACACGTTTTTGGAAAAGAACGACCAAAAGAAGTTCTGCCTATCGATATGGATATGATGAAACGTGCATTTCATAAACTCTCTCAAACCAAACAAGCAGGGACAATAGACTGCGTTGCCTTGGGAAGCCCCCATTTTTCAATTTCGGAATGTAGGAAATTATTACAAGTGTCGGAGGAAAAGGATTTTAAAGTGCCAGTTTATGTCTGCACTAATCGTCATACTGCTCAAGAANTANAAGCCCAAAATATTTATTCCAAACTAGAAAGGCTTGGCGTGGTTTTCATAATCGATACTTGTGTGGTTGTTACCCCTATACTGCCGGGTAGTGGTGGAATAATGATGACTAACTCAGCCAAGTTCGCGCATTACAGTGCAGGCAACACAGGGTACCGGCCGATATTTGGNTCACTAGCTGANTGCATAAAAAGTGCGCAAAATGGNTCCGCTACATTAAATTATGGGCCATGGAAATGAGCTGGTGTGGGCAAGTATTGTATTCTGGCACCGCAAACGGGACGGTTTTACGCCTAGAAGCTCCAATAAGTTTTTGGGGTGGTATTAGTCCTGAAAATGCGGAAGTTGTATTAGAGAACCATCCACAGCGCGGGGTAAAGATCACTGACAAAATTCTAATTGTACCTGACCCCATTGGTTCGAGTTCTTCTGCTGCAATACTACTTGAATTACTCTACGCAAGAATTGCTCCAAAGGGTCTCATACTTGGAACAAATAAAGATGCNATCTTNCCAATAAGTGTNCTAGTCGCTGAACAAATGGGGTGGAATACCATTCCCGTCATTGCAATGGAAAACCCTACTTTTAAGAGCGGAGAAGAATTAGAAATCAAGACTGACGGAACTATTCATTGTATTTGAATTAATAATTAAATTGTGCATTNNATCAATTGCGATCCTTCAAAGAACTAACATTATCTCATGGCTAGCTATCAAATTTAATTACATTTTTAGCTGGGGACATATTTATTTCATCCAGTATTGTCTCCGATCTCGAGGACAAAACAGTCATGATAACCTCTGCCACATCCTCCGCTTCTATGGCGTGTGTCTTTTCATCACCGGGACGGAACCCAAGCCCATTNAAAAAAGNTGTACGCACTAAACCAGGGTTTATAAGTGAAACACGGATATTACTTGCCCTTACCTCGTCACTCAAGGCTTGTGAAAANCCTCTTAGGCCAAATTTAGCTGTGGAATANAGGGTCGCCNTGCGTTTGCCCGTAAGTCCTGCTTCCGAGCCCAAAAAAATGATATTACCCCCCGAACGTGCTTTTAAATGTCTNACAAAAATTTGACTGAGTAAAATATGTGAGATTAGGTTCAAATCTAGAAAATCTTTTATCTGCGAAGTTGAAAAGTTTTCAATCGGATTGAAACTTCCTGCCCCGGCATTNCTAATAAGAATGTTGGTTTCNGGATGAGCNTTTAACAGTGCCTTGGCAACATTAGTCGTTTCGTTTTGATCTTTTAGATCCACTTCAAATGGAACGTAATTGCTGTCATTCGGGGTGAACTTGGAATGATCGCGTGCCATGCCTATAACTTTATANTNNGCTTTTAAAAGAAGTTCGCAAACGGCTCTGCCTATACCGCTGGAACTTCCCGTAACCACTGCGCACTTATCCGTCAAATTTATACCCTTTTATATTTAAGTCTGCGAAAGGCATTGAAAAATTTTATCTGATGAGACAACACCTGAAAGTTGACTAAGNAGAAAATCTGACATCTCATCCTCAATTCCATTTCCATACGAAACAATACCATCCGCCTCTTTCATAGAAAACGAGAATAAGTCTTCATCTGGATATAGTTTAAAGATTTCACTATACATTTTTTTGGGAAAACGAAGTGGTCCATAGCTGATTGAATGAANTGATTCATTTGGTAAGATCTCGAGAAGCGATNCTACTAATCGTTCATATTTGTCTTTCCAATCATAAGAATAAATCAACGGGTCAAACCGCAGACCAATTGGCCACCCCCGTTCAGCAAGACGCGCCAATGCAGCAATNCTACGCGAAATACTTGGGGCTTTGTTGTCTAATTTCTTTGCGAGTTCTTCAGGCATAAGACTAAAGGCAACAATACAGTTTTGCTGCGGCTCCATAGAAAGTAGTGGCTCAAGCTGGACGCTTTTAGTACGTAATTCCAGATCAGCCCTTTCAAGCCCAGAAAATATAGGTAGTGTAGTTTTCAGAAAGCCAGAAATCTTTTCAAATGCTAAAGAATCGCAGTCATATCCGGAAAAGAACGTTATTCGGCCCTCTGTATTATCGCTAATAGTTGTTTCTATCTGCGAATAAAAATCCTCATAGTTCACGAATAGTACATAATTTGCCGATGAATACATGCCTTGAAGAAAACAATAACGACAGTCATAAAGACAGTTATACATATGCGAAAAATAAAAATTTTTTTCCGTGCCAATTCCAAAACCTGCTGGGGCGGGCAACACGAAATTTTTGTGTTTGCTTGCAAGAATGAGTGCTGGTTGCTTTTTCTGGAGCCTAAAGTTCTGCGTGCGCTTATTAAAAATTTCTTGGTATCTAGAAATGATTATTCTTCGACTTCTTGGAAACCTCGAAAGCACCGCCTTTGTGCGTTCGTGATCCAAAATTTCCTGTTCGATAAATATCGTGTCGATCATGAACTTGGCCTATCGAAGACTGCTGAGGTGAGCATTTCGTCCAGTGTATGTATTACATCGCCAGCTGATTTTGCATTTGCGCAGGCTTCACTGAAAGGAGTATTTGGGAACGCCGTTTTCCATCTTCTATACTTCTGGATAAGTTGGACTTTTCGGCTTGCCGAAAAATGAAACTTACTCAAGACAATCTCAACGTCATTCGAAATATCAAGTCGTCTTTTTTCCTCTTTGACCAATTCTCTGACTTCATCAACCAACAAGAAAATAGTGCGCATATTTTGGGTCAAAAGTTTTTCAACATACAAGGGCTTAATCCGACGAAGTTGTTTGGCATTTGAGTCTGAAACAACTTTAAATAAAAATGTTAACTCGTTACATGAGAAACGGGATGCCAGTTCGGCAAACGCCAATCCCTCCATGTCATATAGTGTATCAGCATTATAATCATTACATGGTTGTTCTCTTGTTATTAAAGTTGTCAGAGGCACTAGTTTCGACAATCTAAATCCCGGGTATGCAACTCGAGTTTCACTCTCATTGATGACTTTAGCGACTTGAAAAAGCCTCCCTAATGGTTCCTCAGCATATCCTGCTATTCCTATATTTATCCACGCTACCCACGGAGGAAAATTGTACCGGCCACAAATATATGAAGTGGCAGCTGCTGCATTCATTTGACCAACACCACTAATTATCAGCAGCTGTCCCGAAACCTTATTTTTGTAAATTGGAAAGACCGCTTCATCATCTGTTTTGGTGAGTTTGAAGGCAGATATTATTGGCCTCGCTTCAGATGGCAATGCAATAACCCAACAGATTGCAAACTCGAATCCTCCACCTAGTATCTTTTCCCTGTTAATTAGCAAACTGCTTTTCTCCTTCCCATCGGATTTTTCTATCCAGATATTCCTTAGCAGCATTGAATTTTTCTCGTTTCCGTGCTCCTGTCTCAAGAATATTTAATTTTTGTATCAACGTTTTGATCACAAGCTCACGTTGCGAAGGCGTGATCGAGCCAGAGTGAATCAATTTTTCAAGAGACCTCACCCGAAATCTATCCATACCCCAGTGAGCTCGTGACAGTTGATCACTATGACCTCCATATTTTATTGTCAAAAACTCGGGTACGAATAATACTGTCTCACAGGCTGCCAATCTCAGCCACATATCATAATCTTCACAGACTGGCATCGTTTCATCAAAAAAACCATGTTCATCAAAAAGTGAACGATGTAGCATCGCGGAACTTGGCGAGATACAGCATAAGGTTAGACATTTTTTAAAAATATCTCCGCCTGACTTTTCATGCTTCTTATGTTGATTTACCCGCACGCCATTTCTAATCCAAATTTCGTCGGTATGAATAATCCTATGCCTAAAAAAGTTTTGTTTAAGTACGGCTAATTGCCGTTCTAATTTCTTTGCACTCCAAGCATCGTCGGAATCAAGAAAAGCAATAAAATCACCGTTAGCTTTTTTTATACCAAGGTTCCTAGAAGAGCTTACGCCATTATTTTTTTGATAAAAGTATTTCTTCTGTGGCACTTTGGTATTTTTACTGAAAAAGCCCTGCGCTTGAAGCACGTCTTTTGTGCCGTCAAACGATCCATCATCAACTACAATTATCTCGAAGGCTTGAAGTGTTTGACTGAGCACAGAGTTTATAGCTCTCATTATCGTCTGAGCTCTGTTGTATGTCGGTATTACGACCGATATTCTATCTTTAAATTCTGAAGTCATTGGCATCCAAAACACTTATTTCTCACACTTTGACAAAACTATAGAATTTTATCGAGGCTCATAAAAACGATATAAAAACTCAAAATCTCGTTCTCATATTTGAAATAACTTAAAAGTCACTGAAACGAATATACACTTAGCTAAAGCCTTGGTTAATGGCCTTCACCGTGAGCATAAACGTTACAGTGATTTTCTGGAGATATTTTTTTTGCGTTTTTGAAGACTATTCAATCTTATCAAACTCGTTGAAACTAGAACCTTATTTTTTTGCTCTCATTCTTTGTCCTTTTGGATCGAATGCTGCCCCAGTTATGATCCGACCACTAAAGTGTGTGCCCGCGATATTTATATCAACGCTGGTTCCATCGATACGACATTCTGGCACTAGAATATCTGCAAGTGCTAGGGGGGCATTAATCCTGAAACCAAATGTTGCTGATGTGGTTTTGCCTACAATTTTGCCATCATAAAGGACAGGCTCATTACCTAACGGCACGCCCTCATTATCATCTAAGACAATTGAAACAACCCTATTTTCAGCACCTACTTCCACCTTCTCCTGCAAAGCGCCTTTACCAATAAATTCTTTGCTCATGTCAACGGCAAAGTCGAGTCCGACTTCAACAGGTGAAATATCCGCGTCTAATTCATGCCCATAAGCTAAGTATCTTTTTTCAATACGCATTGAGGTTTGCGCCAATAAACCAGCTGGACATATACCAACTGCAGAAATTGCATTGTAAATATCCCGAGAATGTTCTGCCCGACAAGTAATTTCCCACCCGGCCTCCCCGACATAAGAAAGTCGGGCGGCGCGTACAGTATGACCTGCTAACTCTACTTCTTCTGAAGAAAAATAGGCAATTTCGTTTAATGCACGTGAACCAATATTTAAAGCAACCGCTTCTGATTGAGGTCCCATCAAGCCA
>PCAV01000123.1 GCA_002730675.1 Rhodospirillaceae bacterium
AAGCCCTTACGGATTAGCCGTGCTAAATACACATCCGCTGCATGAACAGGAACACCACACATCGGGATATCTTTGTTATCCTTCTTCCCTCTCTTCGTAAGGGTAATATCAAGCGCATTTGAGGCCACTACAGCATCTTCAAAAAATAACTCGTAAAAATCACCCATTCTGTAGAAGAGCAAATAATTGCTGTGGACTTTTTTTATTTCAATGTACTGAGCTAGCATAGGAGTCAGCCTCCCAACGCTTTGCTCCGCGGAAGCAAACTCATGTTTTTCTTTTAGTTTCACCTCAGTGTTTTCGTTCAATTTTCAGTCTCTTGAAATAAATGCCCCGTAGATTATTTCTACCGTTGTTTTAGTGTCGCTGTACAATTTTTTTTGGTTTAATTTTTTAATTACCTAGGTATGGTCAATACTAATTCCACCAATTACTTTCGCTTCTAGCTTAGAGCCGCTAACATGTTCTATCCACTTTAAGGAATGCATTGGCTATTTCTGGGGAAGGCCTCGTATCATGGTAGAAGCTAGTTAAATAAGTGATCAAGATGCTCTCGATTTTCACGCCCAGGGAAATCCTGGAAAGCTTGAAATGGCACCAACTGAGAGTTTAACGACACAAAGAGACCTATCAATCGCATATCCTCCTATAGGCCCTACACTTCTAGGATTAGAAAAACCATTACAAATTGTTCAAATGAGTGCGACCGTGAACGATCTCGTTCAAATCGCAGCACACGATGCAATGCTGTCCGATTTGAATTTTTATGAATTTGAATTATCTAGCTTTATTTAGGAAGCCTAAGTATAACTTGACGAGAATTTTAAACTACCTAAGCTCGACCTGACTCTGTCGATAAAAGCGCGGCGTTTACTCCCACTTTTTCGAGAGCCTTATCCCACTTTATCTCAACAGATACATTAAAAATTAGATCGAGGTCTGGATCTGCACTTAGCCAGGCATTTTCTTGTATTTCTTTATCAAGTTGTCCAGCGCCCCATCCCGCATAGCCAAGGGCAACAAGACTATTGCTAGGTCCTGTTCCAGCCGCTAATTCCTTAATTATTTCAAGTGATGCCGTCATTCCAATTTCATTATCTACTACTAGTGTATCCGCGGAGCTATACTCTGTGCTGTGTAAAATAAAGCCACGTTCTGTTTCCACAGGGCCCCCAAAGTATACATCTTTTATTTTGTTTTGTACGCCCGCCACATTTGCAATCTCAAGCTGCTCCAGAATCTCTGAAAACGAAGGTGATTTCATCTTTCTGTTGATTATTAGGCCTAAGGCACCTTCAGCATTGTGTGCGCATATATAAACTACCGACCGAGCAAATCGAGGGTCCCCCATTGCTGGCATTGCTATAAGCAACTTCCCGGTTAAAAAGTGGTTTTCAATAGATATAATAACTATTCCTTTCTATGATTAAGTCACTATCTTAAATCAATAATTCTCCTAAAATTCTTAAAATTTTATTTTCTAATTACGAATCGATAACAAACCGTTTTTACTAAAACATAAGTTAAGTTCATGTTCGAAACAAAAAAATCTATAAGCCAGAGACTTTCAAGCGTATTTGTGGGGGCTGCAAAGATCATTTTGACAGCTACAGTTTTTCTACATTCAGCCTATTTTGCACTTGGATCACCAAACTCCAAATGGGTCAAAACAGACTTCGCTAAATTCAGAATAATAAGTGGCGTTGAAGATATAGGCAAGAAAACCAAAATCCCTCTAGGACTTGAATTTTATCTTCTTGATGGGTGGAAAATATACTGGCGGAATCCAGGAGACGCAGGATTTCCTCCTAGTTTTATAGAAACTAAGTCCGACAACTTAAAGGAAATTGAATGGCGTTGGCCTGCTCCGATGCGCTTCACACTTGATGGGTTGCAAAGTTTTGGTTACGGCGGCCACGTTGTTATACCGCTAACCGCCCATATAAAAAGCAATAAACAACCGTTTAATTTAAAAGCAACTTTAAACGCACTCGCATGTAGAGAAATCTGTGTTCCCTTAGAAGGAATTTTATCACTAAAACTTCCTAAAGGAACTGGCACACTAAGTAATTTTTCAACAGTTTTAAAAAATTATGAGAAGTTAATACCTACGACGAGCAGCTGGCCAGGTTTTGCCTTAAAAAGCTCGCATCTTAAGGGGAAGACATTAACATTAGATATTAATTCATCTACAAAACTAATTGAACCAGATGTTTTTTTCGAGACAACGAGTGACATCAGTTTTGGTAAACCTAGAGTCAAGTTATCTAGCGACCAAAAAAAAGCAGAACTAAAAGTTTTAGTTAAGTTTCCGGATGGAAGCATTCCCGCAGAATTTCCAGCGATTCTAACCTTCGTCGATAATGGGCGCTTTATAGAATTAAATGAAATTATTCGTCCAAGCATAGTATCCAAAAATAAGAATGCCCAATTTTTGGAAAACGGCAGCATTCCGATGACTATCTTCCTTATCGCTTTTCTTGGAGGCGTGATATTAAATTTTATGCCGTGCGTGCTTCCAGTTCTAATGATAAAGTTGTTGGATATATCAAGGGCTGTGGATCAAGATCGCGAATTAGTAAGGCTAGGTTTTCTAAGCTCAGCGATTGGGATAATAACATCGTTTTTCGCACTCGCTGTAATAGCAATTTTACTTAAAAACCTCGGCTTTTTTGTGACCTGGGGAATGCAGTTTCAACAACCAGTTTTTATAACGATATCATGCATACTCGTGTTAGCTTTTTCTGCGAGCCTTCTAGGCTGGTTTAAGTTTAAAGCACCAGATAAGCTTATGAATTACTTATCAAAACCAACACCCACCAGACATAATGAGGCAATTTGGCCAAAAATGTCCCGCCACTTTTCTACCGGGGTGTTCGCTACAATACTTGCAACACCGTGCTCAGCACCATTGGTCGGAACAGCTTTAACCTTCGCTCTTGGAGGCGCAGCCCAAGAAATAATGATCATTTTTTTATTAATGGGTTTGGGTCTAGCTTTACCCTATCTATCCGTATCTGCATTCCCAGGTGCATTGACCATTATGCCGAAACCGGGGACTTGGATGCGAAAATTAGAGATTTTCCTAGCCATTTTACTATGCTTTACAGCTCTTTGGCTGCTAACGATACTATCTGAACAGATTTCCCTAGACCTCCTGCTACTTGTTATTGGCTTAATAGGTCTAGCGGCTCTAGCCATGTTTATGTCTAAAATATTTCAGCCTCAACTCCTCCTAATTATATCAGCGATACTAGCCTTTTGTGCCGTGATCGCAAGTAACGGACCAAATTTTTTGCCAGAGCAAAATCGCTCATTGGTTGCAGGCGCCCTCTCCACAACAAGAAGCTCGAACTTAAGCTGGAAAAATTTTGATGAAGAACAAATTTCTAAGTTCGTTAATGCTGGAAATACCGTCATTGTAGACATCAGCGCCGACTGGTGCATCACCTGTAAAGTAAACGAACAACTTTTTATCTCGAATGGCCTTATCGCCGACGCTTTAAAATCGGGAGAAATTATAGGAATGAAGGGAGATTGGACTAGTCCTAATGAAAAAATCGCTAATTACTTAATTTCATTTAATAGATACGGTATACCTTTCACTGTCATCTATGGGCCGAGAGCTAGAACTGGAATAGTACTTCCAGAATTACTAAGTGCAGCTGCTATCAAAGATGCCATAGACGCGGCCTCTTCCAATAAATAGCCTTTTAAAAAAGAAATTTTATATTTTGCTGAAATCTTACTATTATAGAAAAAGAATGTTTATAGTATGAGGACCCATAGATTGTGATTCCCACATTGCGGGCACCAGAATTAATTTTAAAGTTACACTGAAGAAGGAAGCACAAGATGAGCATAAAGGCAGGCGACAGAATTCCCACCGGGACACTGAAACACAAAACATCTGATGGTGTAACCGATATCAGTACAGAGGAGCTTTTCTCGGGGAAAAAAGTTGTTGTTTTTGCCGTTCCCGGCGCGTTCACACCTACTTGTTCTGCAAAGCACTTACCCGGATTTGTCGCGAAAGCAGCTGAAATCAAAGCAAAAGGCGTCGACACAATTGCTTGTGTATCTGTAAACGATGCTTTTGTGATGGATGCTTGGGGTGTAGATCAGAATGCTGGAGATAAAGTAATGATGCTTGCTGATGGCAGTGCTATCTTCACAAAAGCGATAGGACAAGAGCTCGACAGAACCGAGGCCGGTATGGGAGTGAGGTCAGCCCGATATGCTATGATTGTCGAGGATGGCGTCGTGACAGAAATGCTAGCAGAAGAGCCAGGTGCGTTTGAAGTATCTAGCGCAGAANACGTATTGGGCAAACTGTAACAAGCTGTTTTACTTAACATTATTGACAAAAAAAGCNGCCNAGCTTCTGTCAGGCACTANTTTTCAAAACTATCGATTACTTGTTTGGAGATAGGATATGGGAAGCCTGCTTGGGCAAGAACCCTGAGGTCACGGCCTCTATTGGCTTCCCTGTCTTCTTTTTGTCGATAAGGGCCAAGGCGTCTACGTCTAGCTATTAAGAAGGCGGCTCTCAACTCTTCTTCCTCTCCTGATATGTNATCCAAAACCTGGCTAATGATGTCTCTTTCGAAACCCTTNGCCGCAAGCTTTCCTTTTATCATCTTTAATGAAGTTCCACGTCGCAACAAAGAGGAACATAGATTTTCTGCCACTAAACTATCGTTCAATAATCCTGCTTTTGTAAATCTGTCAACAATTTCGCTAATCCATTCGTTAACTTCTACCGATCGTTCTTCTAAATCACCTTCCATTCTCGTAACTTTTCGTTTTAAAACTAACTTGAATGTATTTGTCGACGCAGCGTAACGCTCCAGATAGCGAATACCGGCCTTTCTTAATGTTTCAAAATTCAGAATTTGCTTTGGCACCCCGTTTCCAATCCTAGCCGTACACACCTCAGTTTTAAGTTATAAATAGAGTTACTTACTGTTAGATATTCNCACAAANCATTTTTTAATCCGTTTCNGTAAAATTTNTTGTTCGCTTTAGTGTTCCAACATAATAATATTGGTTGAATTTTAGTGATATTCTNAATTATGAAGAAAAGCTATGCTGACACAATCAATGTTTCCTGAATTAGCTACACCGTTAATCCGGTCTACGGGAATATTGGCGAGTCAAACCTTAGTAGAAATGGCAACAGCAGGAAAAATATCATCTGATCTGCCTATAACAGATTCGCAAATTCAACCAGCGAGTCTTGATCTAAGGCTAGGAGCTGTTGCTTATAGAGTTCAGGCNAGTTTTCTTCCCGGTCCAAGCTCGACGGTCCTGAACAAACTCAAAACGCTTGAAATGCATCAATTCTCTCTAACTGATGGAGCCGTTTTAGAAAAAGGTTGCGTTTACATTGTACCACTTCAAGAGACCTTAAACCTGAATTCTAGTGTCTCAGGAACGGCAAATCCAAAGAGTTCTACGGGTCGAATCGACGTATTTACTCGACTGCTAACAGACTTTACATCCGAGTTTGAAACGGTTCAGGCAGGTTATCAAGGNCCCNTATATGCCGAAATTAGCCCGCGAACCTTCAGTATTGTTGTGCGAGAAGGTTCAACTCTAAACCAAGTTAGATTTCGTCGAGGCACACCAGCTGCAGCGGACGCAACTATGAGACGCCTCCAAGAAACAGAGGGTCTAGTAAATAAAAATGATGGGCCTATTGATATAAAAAANGGNGTAGCAATTAGTGTTGACTTATCTGGCAATACAGAGGATGGCTTGNTCGGNTATAAGGCGAAACAGCATACATCCTTAATCGATGTGGATAAAATTGGCCNATGTAAAATAAAGGATTATTGGGATCCTGTGTACAAATCGCCAAATGAAAATGGCAGGTTGATACTTAACCCAGATGAATTCTATATCCTAATGTCAAAAGANTATGTCACTGTCCCGNTAGATTATGCTGCTGAAATGCGAGCATACGACACCAAAGTTGGGGAATTTCGAGTGCACTACGCGGGCTTTTTTGATCCTGGGTTTGGNCACGCCGAAAGTGGAGGTCAAGGGACACGGGCTGTTCTTGAAGTTAGATCGCATGATGTACCATTTCTTATCGAAGATGGGCAGACAGTATGCCGATTGATTTACGAACAAATGACGCAAATACCGGAAAAAATTTATGGTGCGAGTGGGATTGGTTCTAACTATCAAGGCCAAGCATTAAAGCTTTCAAAGCATTTTAAAGTCTAAACGGCTTTGCAGTTTATTTGGATATCTAACGTGGGCATTTAATCTAACACCTGCATCTGGTCATTGAAGCTAAACNTCAACAATCATTGCAACTACTATTGATTAGAATGAATTAACCCTTTAATTTCCTGACTTTAGANAAAGTTAATTTGTATACTTGAGTCTGTTTCATTTANTGATGGAGTGCCGCATGGGAAAATCCCAGAAATATATCGATTGGGCAGGGGAAAATGATGCTCGTGCGCTTGAATTACTGAATGGGTCAGGAGGCGTCATAGTAAGCGCNACAAAAGTTGGCTACATAATAATGACAACAGATCTGAAAGGCCTNGAGAAGAAGTTTGACATTAAAAATCGGAACAGAAACAAACCTGGGGTAGTATTGTGTGGCTCTATGGCACAATTGGAGGAGCTCGCCGAATTAAACAATGAAATTCGAGCTTTTTATCAAGAACATTGGGATAGAGATATTCTTTTGGGTTGTATNTTACCTTGGAAAGAAGANGGAAAAACATATATTCCGGATGATGGATCTAAAGAACTTATGATGGACAAAAGGGCGACCAGCTGTTTTGTAATAAAATTTGGTGTTCCGTCGGAAATGCTTGCCCAAGCCTTATGGGAAGAGCAAAGAAAACTTGTTTTCGCAAGCTCTGCAAATCCATCTGGCTCAGGTAACCGAGGTGTCGTTTCTGGTATTGGAGATAAGATAGAAAATGGTTCAGATTTGATTATNGGGGCAGACACTTATGTCAACTCTATACAACCGGATAAAGATGANAAAAGTCGATATGAGCAAGGTGTAATGATTTCTATGGTCGATGATAAGGGAACATTAGTGCCCCTTCAAAACGGAAATAGAAATGTCTTACCGGCNCCTACGCTGATTAGGAAGGGTTTAAGCGTTGACCTAATTACAACAATACTCAGCGATCATTTTAATACCTGGGACTACCGACAAGGCGCCTATTACTAGGATGTTAGGTTACCCATAAATGGCAAACACACTCAAACTATTTGCATTACCAAGTATATTTTAAACGTTGATTTTTAATTCTATATTTTAATACAGCAACTCTTGCGATGTGCAAGTTGCAGATAGGTNTAGTTTTGTATTAAACTGTAGGTTTTTTAAAGGTTGTATCTTTAAACAATGGCAGAGATCANACTTCATTTGTTTTAGGGGATTTATTATGGTTACAGCTGTAATGCCTACATATGGAAGAATCGATATAGCTTTTGAAAACGGGGAAGGCTCGTATCTGT
>PCAV01000124.1 GCA_002730675.1 Rhodospirillaceae bacterium
CTGTAGCCATTGAAAAGATGACCAAACAATCCGCGATTTAAGTCTGAAGTGCCAAATAACCAATCTGCTATAGGGAAGGTAAGGTTCATATTCACTTCCATCATAAGGGATCGGTTATGATGGGATGTATGGTGACGGCGCAAGGTATTTATAAACGGCATGTGCCGCACAAAACGATTTTCATCTACATGGCAGCAAAAGTGCATGAATTCGTATGTGAGATACATTCCTGTCGTCGAGCAGATGAACAGCCAGCCCACGTTGCTTCCAAATAGGTAACCAAATACCGCTACTCCAGGGAGCGACATCATTATGAATATTACTAAGGCGTACGGTGGAAAAACAGTAACGCGCCAATCTTCTTGACCTCTAAAGCGAATCTCTTCATCAGTAAAAAATTTGTGATGGTTTAGCGTATGACGTTCGTAGATGGCCCTTAGTCCAAAAAAATTAATACGCCGGTGCATGACGTATTTATGCAAAAACCATTCAAAGACGTTAGCCAATACTATTGTTACAGGTATTGTAAACCATTCATACCAGACTACTGCGTTTATGTGCTGGATATATACCCACATCGCAGTTATCCCAATCGCATAGACTACTGCTATATGCAGATATCCGTTATACCAACCATCGATCTTTTCTCTATATTGATTTCTAAAAAGAACCTGCTGTTTTCCCATCATGGCTTTGCTCCATGCTTGTCATCAGTGAATATTTTGCTGTTGTGATTTATAAAGATACACATTTATAGAATTTTTTCCAGTTTTACAAATTTTCTATCATGTCTATTTTTGTAGTTTCGTTATCAAACTATCTAGCCAATTTTACTGCTTCACGCTTAAAGAAAAAGTAGCCTGCGCCAGTTTTTGAAGATATATGTCGGCGCCGGCCAAATGGGTCAGATGTCCTTAATAAGGAGTTCCCTTTGCTACTCTTTCAAAGAGCAACTCAGGAAGTTTCAACGCTAAATCAGGCCAAATCATTATCGCTCCGAGACAGATGAATTCTAGGGCAATGAAAGGTAAGACGCCTCTGTACATATCCCCTAACCGTATTTCTGGTGGGCTAATTCCACGCAAATAGAATATAGCAGGTGCCATCGGCGGTGTTAAATAGCTCGTCTGAATAACAACTAGGAACATAATACAGAACCAAACATCATCCACTCCCATAGACCTCAATACCGCTACTGAAACAGGGATTATAATTAGGATGATGGATATTAGATCTAAAACAAAGCCTGCAATGAATGCTATTACCATTAGGATGATCATTGTCGCCCATGGTCCCAATTGGGCCGTTTCTAATAAATTTTGAACAGCACTTATTCCGCCAAGGGCGACAAAAACGCCAGCAAACATCACGCCGCCTAGTAAAATGGTAAGGATCATTGCGGTTATTTGTAATGTTTTCAAAAATGCTTGTTGCATGATATCAAAATTGAAAGTTCCGTATATTAAAGTCATGACAACAGTTCCAATCGCTCCCATGGCGGCAGCTTCAGTCGGAGTTGCCAATCCCAGCATGATTGTGCCGAGCACAGCGAAAATAAGTATCAATGGCGGAACAAGTGCCGTAGCGGTAATCCACACTTTTCTAACAAATGGAGGATCATCTTCGGCCGGAGGAAGGGATGGACCGTCCTGCGGCCTGATAATACATCGGCCGAGAATATAAAGAATATATAAACCGGCTAGCATCAAACCAGGTATAAGCATGCCAACGAAAAGGTCACCCACTGACACATCGGCAACAGGGCCAAGTATCACAACGACTACTGAAGGTGGAATTATGGTGCCGAGTGAACCACCTGCACAAATTGTCCCTGAGATTAGACCTTTGTCATATGCATATCGAAGCATTACTGGTATCGCTAATAGACCCACAACCGATTCTGTTGCGCCAACAACGCCACTGGCTGCTGCAAACACAACGCAAAGTAAAACAGTTCCAACGGCTAGTCCGCCAGGAAGGCGCCGCGTCCAAAGATGAATTGCTTCAAAGAGTTTTTCAGCGATCCCTGATCGTTCAAGCATGGTCCCCATAAATATAAATAGTGGAACAGCTGCAAGAACATAATAGGATGCTACATCGTCAACTTTTGCTACCAACTGATAAACTAGTGCGTCTCCAAAACGATAATATCCAAAAAAGAGTGCAACACCCATTAAAGAGAATGCTACAGGGAACCCAATAAAGATGCATATCATCAATGCTGGAAACATTAACAGGCCAATGCCTAGTGCTTCAAAAGTCATGATCTGTTCTCCACACTAGCATCTTCATTGGTGACATAATCCATTGTGGCCTCTTCAAGCGCACCAAAACCGTACTGCTCGATATCTTTACCCTGCAATATCATGAAGTTTTTGAGCACTTCAGATATAGCTTGTAATGACAATGAAATGAAACCGATCAACCAAACAACGCGGAATGGCCAAATAATTGGATTCCAAGCCGATTCACCGGAAACTTCGTTTGTCACATAAGCTTCGATTGCATATTCATAAAGTCCATAGGTTGTCCAAATGCACCCGGGAAGCATGAGAATGAGATAACCTAGAAAGTTAACCAAAGCTTTCCGCTTTAGGCTCATTTGCTCATACAAAAAGTCTACGCGAATGTGTGCTCCCTGTTTCAAGCAGTAACCCATCCCAAACATATAAGTTGTCCCTGCCAGCATATAGCCAACTTCATATGCCCAAAATGTTGGCGCATTGAAGAAATGTCGTGCAAGTACTTCATATACCATGGACAATATAAGTGGGAGCATAACCCATGCACCTACAAGTCCGATTAGTCCCGAAAAGCGTTCGATTAGTCGAACAATAGCTACCATTAGTAAATCCTTTTCTGAGATTAAATTTGCGACCGGTTTTTCATTTTTTGCGGTTACTCGATTGCTGACACTTTCCTTCTCAATACAGATTGGGAACAGAATTTCTCTTCATTTCTAAAAAAAGGGCATCTGTCGTTTGTAAAAACCAATATGTAGAAAACTGTTATTCAAAAGCATTAATGATAGTGACTTGGGTTTTTTGGAGCGTCAACCTTGGACATGTAACTGATATAAGCCATCAGTAGGCCGATATCATCAATGATTCCGATCAAATATTCTTGCATTGGCGATGTGGCAATATTTCTTTTAATTGAAGATATTTGAGATCGATAAAAATGTGGCACAGAAGAATTACTTTTTTAGGATATGAAAATGCTTGGTTTAAAAAATAAGTTGGCAATTGTAACAGGAGGAGCTTCTGGGATTGGTCGTGCAATTGTTATGCGGTTAGCCAGCTCTGGAGCATCTGTTTTTTCTGGTGATGTGGATGAAAAGGGTAATATGGAGACGGTAGACCTTGCTGCCGACTTAACGGGTGAGGTAAAGGCCGCATATTTAGATATTGCAGACTTGAAAAGTATCGAAAGTTTTAGAAGAATCGTTTTCCAGCATCGGAAAAACGACCCAGAAAAAGCTGACATTATCGTTAATGCAGCTGGTTGGGATAAAATTCAACCTTTTTTGGATTCAACACCAGAATTTACAGACAAGGTTCTCAATACCAATCTAAAAGGCCCCATCAACGTAGTTCGAACATTTCTGCCCTCGATGATTGAAGCGAATGACGGGAAAATTATAAATATTTCGAGTGATGCGGGACGTGTCGGGTCTATGGGGGAGACGATTTATTCAGGAGCTAAGGGTGGTATCATTGCGTTTACGAAATCCTTAGCAAGGGAAACTGCAAGACACCGGATTAACGTCAATTGCGTATGTCCTGGTCCGACAAATACGCCTTTACTCGCGGTTCAACCTGAAGAGATGCAAGAAAAATTAACCAGAGCAATACCCTTTAGAAGAATAGCGGAGCCGGAAGAGATTGCCGATGCGGTTCTATTTTTTGCCTCTAATATGTCTAACTATATCACGGGGCAGGTGCTCAGTGTGAGCGGGGGGCTTACAATGGCAGACTGAATGAAGTCAATATATGAATATATTAAAAAATAAGGAGTCGTAAGATGAGATTTGAGAACAAAGGTGTTTTGGTAACAGGCGCAACAGGGGGAATTGGCCGGGAGACCTGTCTTCAATTTGCAGCAGAGGGGGCGGCAGTCGCTGTAACGGACTTAGATTTGGCACTTGCCGAGAGATTGGCTCACGAAATCCAAGAAAAAGGCGGCAAAGCAGTTGGTTATGAACTTGACGTAACAAACCAAGAACAGACTGATGCTGTTGTCGATCAGTCTGCAACAGATCTAGGATCAATTGATATCATTTTTTGTAATGCGGGAATCCGAGAGATTCAGCCGGCGCACCAGTTACCGTTAGACGAGTGGAGAAACGTCATTGAAGTAAACGTCACTGGTGTTTTTGTGTCAGCGCAAAGCTTTGCAAAACACTGCATCTCAAAAAGTAAGCCGGGCGTAATCATAAATACTGCATCTACGTTAGGCGTGATGGGTTCAACATCAAGGTGTGCTTATTCAACTTCTAAACATGCAGTTGTTGGGATGACAAAATCGTTAGCAATGGATCTTGCTCCTCACAATATTCGCGTAAACGCCGTGGGGCCAGGTGTTATACGCACACCACTGACTGAACCTTATTTCCAAGATGCGGAGATGGCGAAAAAAATAAACGACATTCACGCTATGAAGCGCACGGGTGTTCCATCTGAGATAGCAAGTGCAGTTCTTTTTCTCGCCAGTGATGACGCAAGCTTCTGCACAGGTCACAATTTGGTTGTTGACGGCGGTTGGACAGCAGGAAAAAGTTTTTAAATCTCTCTATGATCTGTATTTGACCGGATTATGTCGCTGCCTGCTTTTAAGCTTTAATTGCTGCCGTCGTGCCTGGTGGTGCGTCCATATCTGGTAACAATGGCATCCTCTAGCGATATATCCCGATGTGCTACCATGCCACCGATTTTGACTGCATACTTTCTATTGCATTAAAGAAATCGTGTTTGTGTAAAGTTATCTTAAAGAATTTCAAACTAATGGATCTGTCTATACTGTTTTTCCAATTTTTACATTCTAATTTGTGGCGAACTGATTATTATTACGACCAAAATAAGGAAAAGGGGCCAGCATGCTTCATAGTGGAAACAGTTCAGAAATAGAAAATAACGGCACTATCTCGGCTGAATTGACATATATTGTCAGGCAAAAAGAAAAGCCATACTTTGAGAGTTCTCACAGCACGGGGGGTGAGCCCAAAGTGTTTTTTGAAACTGAAAAGCGACGTGCCAACATTAGTGACATGCGTCCTCACGTTTCTCGATTTTCAATTGATACCAATGGATTTGAATTGATTAATCACGAAACGAGCGTTGATGATCTATATAATGATGCCTTAATAGAGGCACGATACAACCAAGAGTTAGAGGATCTATTAAAGCAACACACAGGGGCAGACAAAGTTGTCATTTTTGATCACACACGACGGTCAAATAATGATGACGGTGCCAAAAACGCAGATGGTAGGCGAGGGCCAGCTGTTAGAATACATGCCGATTATACCGTCAAGTCTGGACCGCAGAGAGCAAAAGATACTTTGGGTGAACATGACTTTAACGAAATTATGGCTAACGGTGGCAGAGTAGTTCAGGTAAATGTATGGCGACCTATTACAGGGCCAGTAGAAAGTTCCCCTCTCGCTCTTGCAAGTGCCACCAGTATTCCCGCGAATGATCTTGTTGCGACAGATCAGCGCTTTCCGGATAGGGTTGGTGAGATATACCAATTAGCTTTTGGAAAAGGCCATGAGTGGTTCTATGCTCCAGGTATGATGCCTAATGAGGTCATACTAATAAAAGGTTGGGATAGCTTAAATGATGGCCGAGCCCAATTTACACCGCACGGAGCTTTTGAGCATCCATCCGAGACGCCAAAATCAAAGCCTAGAGAAAGTATTGAGACGCGCACTTACCTCGTCTTCAAAGGATAGCACCGGTCAAAACGCTTGTATTCTTGCGTATAACTTCAAGGCGGATCCGGTTGATCTGCTTCTTCATCTATCGTTAATAGTGAAGAGCAAACTCGTCACAGATATCCTTGAAAATCATTTTTACTCTCGTTCCAATTCAAACTCTTTTCATCATCTCGGGGGGAGAAAATTCGTCATCGGCAGTCATTAAGTTTCCGGCAACGCGCAAAGCGTCGCGGTCCGATGGCTCGCTTTTCCGTGAGTCAAGATCAGCTAAAACTATCATATAAGGAACCTTATCCTGGAAGGCTGGTTGTATAGGGTGATAAACTTCTACATACGAGTGCACAACGCCCTTTCCTTCTACGGAAAAACCCATTTTGCATCTCTGTCAGTTGTCCAAGGACAAGCGGTGGTGGGCGTATATCCTAGTAGCCCGTTGGATTTACCTTTCTGCAGCCTGAAATCTCTTTTCGAGCAATATTGAAAAAAATCAAGGTTTTCCCGATCTAGATCTTCAACTGTAAGCATCATGCCCATGCAATCACCTTAAATTGGCATTATTATCTCCCCGGTTTATCCGTGGTCCTTAGCTATTACGATGGCGGATCCAATTCCGGGCATTGTCCATCCTAAGTTCGCTGTGACTTCCACATTTTTAACCTGCCTGCAACCACCTTCACCTTTCTTGCAGAACCCATAATCTCTAAATTGAAGAATGGTTGTGAATTTGAATGCATCATACGACCCTGTTACGTCTACGTCGTCTGGTCCCAGCCCTGCATTCGGTCAAAGTATTCCTTTTGCATAATATCCTGCATCTGTCATAGCATTTGATATGGCCCAAGTAGCGAGTGAGTGAGTTAATTCCTCAGATCCGCGTCTATAAGTTGTTTCTGCAACACCGCAAATCGAGTATTTACCGCGAAGATAATTCTCAGAGCTAACGTCATGGTCAGAGATGCTGCTTAGTGTCATCGGAAATAATCCCCCTTTGTCTTAAACCTTTAATGTAAACTAACATGACGTTTTTTTAGGAGGCTCTATTCAACTAAATTTGTTTTATCGTGGGTGTAAACTGGCATCTGATTAGCGTTTGCTAGTTCATGTTGGTGGGCAATATGCTATTTGGCTTGTTAAAAAATATTTAGGAGGTAGGTACATGAGGGTAATTGTAACTGGAGCTAGCCCAGGTATTGGTGGTTCAACAATTCGAAAATTAGCACAAATAGCAAATCAAAAGGGTGAACAATTACAAATAGCGGCTTGTGAGATTACATTAACAGATGATTTAAAGTTCCTTACTAAGGAAGTAGAAAGATTGGGAGCTAATGTAAAGATCTTCACAGGAGACCTTTCTGAGCCAGAGTGTCCAGCGAAAATAGTTGGTGATTCACTCAAGGCTTTTGGTGGATTGGACGCAGTTGTAAGTAATGCAGGTATCACAAGTCCTGCTCCTCTAATAGATCTTCCAGTGTCAAAATGGGACAAATTATTAAATGTGAATACGCGCGCAACACTTTTATTAGCACAGGCTGCATACCCTGCGTTGAAAGAATCAAAGGGCGCCTTAGTTGCTGTCGCATCCATGTCGGGGATGGGAGCGCACCCGGGGATGGGGGCATACAGTCCCAGTAAAGCCGCATTGATATCTCTTTGTCAGGTGCTCGCACAGGAATGGGCATGCGATGGAATAAATGTAAATACGGTTTCACCGGGAATGGTACGTACCCCTTTAACACAGAAAGTTTATGAAAATAATCAGATAGCAAAAGAAAGAGCTGCTTTAGTGCCGTGGGGCAGGGTAGGGAATCCGGAAGACATCTCCAACACGATCAGTTTTCTCTTGTCGCCCGAGGCCAGTTATATAACGGGCCAGAATATCCTAGTAGACGGGGGCTTCGTTGACTCTTTATATCGTCATATCCCAGGTCTACCCGATAGTAGTAAGATTGATAAGAATTAGGGGCTAGGACTTGAAATGTTCGCACTTTTAAGGGGAGCTAACCCGAAGTCTCGCATTATTTGTGTTTGCTTTTTAATGGCGGCAATTGCTTGGGGTTCTGTATTTTACGGGCATAGCGTCTATTTAAAAGCTCTAACGGGAGACGGCAGATGGTCAATCGGTCAAATTTCAACCGGAATTACGATCTTTTGGATTTCAAGTTTGCCAGGAACACTTTTTGTTGGATATTTGATAGATAAAAAGGGTGCAAGTTGGGTTGTTTTCATAGGCGCATGTTGCATCGGTTTTTCGCTAGTAGGAATAAGCTGGGCGCGCGATCTTTGGCTAATATTTGTTTGTTACGGAATAATGGGTTTTGCCTATCCGGCAGTTGGCGCTGCAGCTATTAGCGCCACACTTTCTCCATGGTTTTTTAAAGATTTTGGATGGGCATTGGGACTTTCCCTCACTGGAGCAAGTGTTGGAGGCGCTATAATCCCACCTATTATGGCGTATACTATACAAGAGCTCAGTTTCCCCCTGACAATGATTTTCGTAGGGGGAATAGTATTCTGTATATTGTGCATGTTAACGTTCATACTTGCATATACCAAACCTGTAACGGTGAAGTCCGTTACTCCAATTCATTCTAAGAATCCCATTGCGGTAGGCTTATTTAAACAGGGGGTTTTTTGGAGAATTTCGATTGCGGCAGGCATGGCGCTTGCTGGTCAGGTTGGTTTTCTGGCTCATCAAATACCTATCGCCCTTCAGCAAACAAGCGAATTTGCATCTGTAATTTCCGTTACTATAGTTGCAATATCAGCAGCTATAGGTCGTCTAATGACAGCGTTCGCTAGTCGTTTAGTTGGCGTGACCAAAATAGCGGCTCTTTGCTACGCTTTCCAAGGGGTAGGGATTCTTATAGTTAGCCTTGCCAAAACGACAGCTCTACTTTGGTTTGGTTGCTCGGTGGCTGGCCTTGTCGTTGGGGCAATTGTAATGCTCTCTCCAATGCTTGTAAGAGAAGCGTTTGGATCTATGGACTATGGTAAAAATTACGCCGCGGTTAACGTCATTTTATATCTCTTCGCGGCTGTAAGTCCTTGGTTTCTGGGACATATGTTCGATCATCATCAATCGTATGCAGTAGGATTGATGACTTTGTTTATTATTCAAGTAGTTGCTGCTGTTCTTATATTGCCAATTGTTAACTCAGCAAGAGTTAGCCCTTGAGTGCTTGTTCCATCTCCTCCTTAAGAGCATCAAGTTCATCTTTTGCATCGAGAGCTGGCTTAACGGGCTCTGGTTCTTTGTTAGCAGACCCTTTTCTTCTCTCATTCGTTAATCTAATGGTTTCTGCTTTTGTCTCCGCAGTAACTTTTATTGTTTGTCTTTTATCAACCGGTAGAGAATCAAAAATAGTTTCTGCTTGATCGTAGTCAGATTGCGATCCACTCTCCGCCGCTTTATTAAGCTTACGCGCTACGCCTTCTGTACCTTTTAATTTAGTACTATCAGCTAGAATGCGTAAGCCTTGTCTTGTATCCGCGTCTACCTCTTTGACGTCATCCATGATAACCTCCGGCTCTTCAGTGAGCCCCTGTGGATATTATTTGTGGAAAATTAACTTTTCCCTTAATAGTTTACAACAATTTTGTGACAAAAACCACTCATGCGTGAAATATTATGTCGCATTTAAGTGTGATTGGGAAATTTAAGTAGAATTCTGCTTTTCAATTTAAGTTAGGAAAAAAATAATGATTTTAATTGGGCGTAATGTGTCTCCATTTGTTAGACGGGTAGCTGCTTTAATGCGGCTGCTAGAAATCGACTTTGAACAACGTTTTTTGGCGACTGCGGATTCTATTGATGATATCGCTAAGTATAATCCATTAGGACGTGTTCCTTCGTTAGTACTAGATGATGATGAGATTTTAATCGATAGCTCAGCAATAATTGACTATTTACTGGAAGCTAAAGATCAAGATGGAAAATTTCTATCCAAAACAGGTTTTGGGCGTCGGCTTGTGTTGCGATCTGTCGCTATCGCGCATGGTGTTATGGAGAAGGGTGTGGCGTCATCTTATGAAAAGACAAGGCGTTCGCCAGAAAAAGTTAGTGAAGAGTGGTTAAGTAATCTGCAAAGACAGATCGTCTGGGGATTAGAAGAGTTAGAACGAACGGCGGAGCAATCTAAGGAATGGTTACACGGCAATACTCTTACTCTTGCTGACATCACAACAATTTGCGCATTTGATTATATAAATATTAGACATCAGGGATTATTTGATCCTAATATTTTTCCAGCCTTGCAAGACATTTCTGATCGAGGAAACGAATTGTCCGCCTTTTCTGAGACAAAGCCATCACACTTATAGATAAAAGCAATTTTAATAGTTTTCTGGGTCTACATCCTGTTTAATGCGCTGATAACTGCTTTAATCGGGGCGAGTGTAATCGATGTGTCAATTCCAACGCCGAATACGCTCGCGCCATTTTCATCTGGAACTTTAAGTTCTATATAGGCCGCTGCTTCAGACGCTGAACCTGCTGTTCGTGTATGTTCAATATAGTCTTTTAGACGAAACTTAAGATCAAATGTATCTCGCATGCCTTGAATAAAAGCCGCGATAGGTCCGTTTCCAGTTCCTTTTATCTCGTATCGAGCACCGTCAAAAGCAACCGTTGCTATCATGCGTTCAAGGTCATTGGAACGTGATGCCGCTTCGGAGGAGAAGGAAATTAGCTGAAACGGGCCATTTTGTTCAATGAATGTTGATTGGAATGCTTTCCAAATTTCTTCTGGCGTTATTTCTTGGCTGGTGGCATCAGTAATTTTTTGAATAACCTGGCTAAACTGAGCCTGAGCGGCCTTGGGCAATCGAATGGAGTAGTCGTTTTCTAAGATATATGACACACCTCCCTTACCGGACTGGCTATTTACACGAATAATAGCCTCGTAGTCTCGTCCTATATCTTTCGGATCTATGGGGAGGTAGGGCACTTCAAATAAGGGACTATTAGCAGTTTCCATTGCTTTCATCCCTTTATTGATAGCGTCTTGATGTGAACCCGAAAACGCCGTATGCACAAGTTCACCCGCGTAAGGGTGCCGTGCATGGATTGGAAGTTGATTGCAGTGGATAGCCGTATCCATAAGTGAATTGATATTTGAAAAATCAAGTTGTGGGTCGACGCCTTGGGTAAATAAATTTAGTCCCAATGTAACAATATCCACATTGCCGGTTCTTTCACCATTACCGAATAATGTTCCCTCTACCCTATCTGCACCAGCCATTTGTGCAAGTTCGGCGGCCGCTACACCTGTGCCGCGGTCGTTATGTGGATGGACGGACAAGATAACTTTTTCACGGCTTCTAAAGTTTGTGTGCATCCATTCGATTTGATCTGCAAATATATTAGGCGTGGCCATTTCAACTGTTGAGGGCAAATTGATTATTGTGGGGTTTTCACTACTAGGTTGCCAAATATCCATGACCGCTTCACAAACTTCTAAAGCATAGTCAAGTTCGGTGCCGGTAAAGCTTTCCGGACTGTATTCTAATCTGACATGACTGCCAGAATTTTCTAGCATGGATATTCGATCGCGAACCATCTTGGCACCATCAACAGCTATTTCTTTAACTCCATCTCGGTCGCTTTCAAATACGACACGCCTTTGAAGAGTGCTGGTCGAATTGTATAGATGAACAATACAGTTTTCTGACCCCAATAAGCTTTCACAAGTACGTTGTATTAATTCCTCTCTAGCTTGCGTCAGAACTTGTATAGTAACGTTGGAAGGAATGAGATTTTGTTCAATGATTTCTCTTACAAAATTAAAATCAGTATCTGAGGCAGCAGGAAAGCCAACTTCAATTTCTTTAAAGCCCATTTCCACCAATGTTTTAAACATCCGATGTTTTCTAGGTCCATCCATGGGATCTACAAG
>PCAV01000125.1 GCA_002730675.1 Rhodospirillaceae bacterium
AATTTTGATATCGACGCCAGGCTCTAAACCAATTTTGCGGGCAACCTCAGCTAACTTCATTATGTAATCAGAGAAACCCACAATTACATTAACGCCGTACCTTCGGATGAAATCTACTTGTTGTTCAGACCGTGTTTCTAATCCCGTACCAGCAGACAATAACAATGCATTAGTGTAATGCAAGATTGCCTCCCTAATGTAATGCCCTCCATTAACCATACCGAAGCCGTAGACAGAATGCACTACATCGGTTGGAAGCAGCCCTTGAAAAAGATATGCCCGAGCGAGTAATACATTTTGTATCTCTCTGTCTCTAGCCCCATAAAAAAGAGGTTGAGGCGCGCCAGTTGTTCCGCTGGTTGTATGCATAATAATACGTTGGTTAACTTGCCAATCTTCCGGACCTACAAAGTCCCCAAATGGCGGGAAACGTTCAACACTTTCCATGAGATCATTTTTGGAAAAGCTAGGAATTTTCTTCAAATCATCAAGTCCACTTATGTCGTTGGGCTCTAATCCCACACTTTGCCAACGCCGTTTATAGAAAGGGTTTTTCCATGCTTTTTCCATTAAGAGCACAAATCGGCGCTCCTGAATTGAACGCAACTCATCTCTTGAAAGGGTTTCTATAAAGCTTTTAAAATTATCGCCAATTGGATAATCTTTTGTGTTCTCTTCAAACTGTGCCTGTTGGAAAAAATGTGCCAAACGTCTTCTACCCTGTCACCAAATCTATAAGCTCTCTAATATCAGCTACCGACTCTAAATTGTCTACCAAGGCAATCAGTTTTTCAGAGTCTCCTTCCATTAGACCCACTTTTGCTACCTGCCAATTTCTTCTGAATTTAGTCAGATGCTCTTCCCGACTGAGGGGCTTTTGAGGATTACCGTAGACTGTTTCGATGCGTTTAGAAAGTTTCTGTCCATTTTGCATAAAGACATCTATTTCAATTGGTGATAGAGCATTCGGATTGGGATTTTCGTTCACTATGATCTCGACTTTTTTAGCCAGATCAATTGTTGTTTTATTACGGATTGCTTCATTTGTATAATCATGAATTCCAATAAACTTGTTTTGCAACATCACTGCCGCAGCGTATTGGCCGTTTAACCGCGCATAGCTAATTTCCATTTTGTCATGAACTGGCCTGCCCACAAGATGGTTGATTAAAGACGGAACCCTAGCTTCCAAGCGCACGACCTCGTTTGCATCGATCTCATTGTGCATTTGAAGTTCCCTAATGGCATCTACAATACCATGAGTAGCACGCCCACTTGGAAATGGTTTGTGCGCCACCTCGTTTATCCGCCAATTTTGTTTTAATGTTGATAAAACAGAATGGATATCGCCAGCTGCTTCAATAAGCCCGAAATACCCGAACCGACCTTCAAGAATACCTTTTAGACCCGGCAAACCGTTGTCCGCTAAGTCGCAGGCCGCCAATGCATTTTGAGCGTTAAACCCTATTTGAAGAGCTAACAAGGACGAGCCTTCTGTATGCGCTTGCATCGTACCAGAGAGTTGGATGTACGCTAATGAAAATGCTCGAAGCAAACGGTCTTTGTCAAATCCCCGTGCACAGGCAACTGCTGCGACCGCCGCGAAGGCACCCGCGGTGGCTGGCCTGAAAAATTGAAGGGCACTTGACGCCGCAACCCCCAAATTACAGGCAACGTCCACCCCAAGCACTGAAGCGCGCATAAGTGTCTCGCCTGTCACTCCTCCTCGCTTGTCGGCATCAGCTAACAGAGTTGCAAGCAAAACTGTCATTGTATGGACAACGGCCTCCTCATGCACGCAATCGAACTCAGAATTATGTATCTGAAAGCCATTCAATAAGGCCGCCTTTCCAGGTGACAGTCGGATGTTCTGACCAATGACCCTGGCGGAATTTTCTGGATCAATTACTGAATTGCCAAATGTCGAAACGAGTTCTTCAACATACGGTCCAATTGAACCTGCAAGGCCTACACCAATCGTGTCTAAGATATATGTTTTCGCTGCCCTAATTGCACTCGACGGAATGTCTTCCAACTTCGTTTCAATTACATGGTCGGCTAAAGCCTCAATAGCATCTTCCATAATGAGCCCCATTCAAAGTTTTCTATTATTTCCAGGTTAAGAGAGACGTGAATAAAAGGATCCTCATTTCTATTACGAATTTCATTTAAAAAACTCTTAGAATTTATACTTACTTTCAATTAAACATTTTTAGTTGACGGATTTTGTTTTGACCAGTGTTCGTAAATCTCTCTTCGTGTACAAATCCAAACATCATCAAACTTTGAAACATATTCAATGAAGCGCTGCAACCAACTGAATCTACCCGGACGTCCCATAATTCTCAGATGAATACCTAACGACATCATTCGGGGACTATCACGTGCCTCTGAGTAGAGCTGATCAAAAGTATCTTTTGCGTATTCGTACCATTGACCAGGCGTATAAGCAGGATCTGTCCAAAGTTTCATATCATTACTATCGACTGCGTATGGAATTATGAGTATGGCTTTACCCTCGACGAAGTCCCAGAATGGCATATCGTCTGAATAGTCATCCATATGATAAAGAAAACCTTTTTCTATCAATAAACGGCGAGTATTTGGCGTTAACAGATATCTGGATAACCACCCGCAAGGCCTCTGGCCAGTAGACACTTTTATAGACTCTACGGCTTTATCTATAAATTCACTTTCTTCATCTTCATTCATATGGAACTGGTGAACCCATCTCCATCCATGGCTGCATACTTCATGCCCTCCTGATACGATTTGCTTTGCAAGATCCGGATAACGCTCAAGGCTACGGGCTGCTGCTGTGAAAGTTGCCCTCAACTTATATCGTTCGAGAAGCGACATTATTCGAGGTGCTCCCCTCTTTATTCCGTATAGATAATTACTCTCGTTTCCATAGTTTCTTATCGGTTTTTTTAGAACCACCCCCAATTCGTCCACGGGTTCCGGTCCCTTGTCTCCTTCAGCAATTGATAATTCAGATCCCTCTTCCACATTCACAACAAGCGATAAAGCTAAACGTTTATTTTGGGGCCAAAATGTTACTTCCAAAGCCTATACTCCAATGTAAAATTAATCAGTTTTGAATAAGGGTTTGGCTTCAAAGGCAGCTATAGTTTGTTAATCAACAAATTGATTGAAGCTACACAATTCAAAGCCATTATCAACTATACTATCTCGGATCTTTTTTGCCATATCCACTGCAGCTGGATTATCACCATGAACACAGACCGTATCCACCTTCATGCTTATTTTTTTTCCTGAAATACTTGTGATAGACTTGTCATGCAACATTTGAATGACGCGCGCGGTTGCTTCTTCAGCATCATGGATCATAGCTCGCGGCTCACTTCGTGGAACTAAATTTCCATTGTCCAAATAGTTTCTATCCGCATAAATTTCCTTAGCCATTCGCAAGCCGTATCGATCAGCCGCGCGCTCTGTTGCCATATTAGGCATTACAATAAGAATTAGATTTGAATCAACTGACTTGACTGCTTTTGCTACCGCGTCAGCCATTTCTTGGTCCTCAGCGATGATATTACCAAGCGCACCATGGCACTTTACGTGCGTAACGCTTGCCCCGCATGTCGCGGCAATCCCCTGCAAAGCACCGATTTGGTACGCTATTTGGCGTTCTATCTCTGCTATTGAATCTCCAATTAAACGCCTACGTCCAAAACCCTGCAAGTCCATAAAACTAGGGTGCGCGCCGACTGAAACGTTATTCTCAATCGCTGTTTTAACCGTTTCTGTCATAACCAATGGGTCTCCAGCATGGTAACCGCAAGCTATATTGGCACTGGTTATAATTTTTAAAACATCACCATCTTCACCTTTAATATATGCCCCCCAACTTTCGCCGAGGTCTGAATTCAAATCTATTTTCAAAATTCAACTCCGTTATACCGCTCTTTTGTTCATACTTAATAAGAACAATGCTTAAAATTGTTTCAACACCCTGCTAGCTTAGACTGATTTCATTTTCCATTCTGTCGCCAGCAAAAAATCTGTCCGCATTTGCAAAAAGTTCTCTGAATTTAATGACCATCGTATCTCGTGTTCCAGGCGCATGGTGGGGCGTTAAAACAACGTTGGAAAACTCTGCAAATGGGTTTGGGTTCTCCGGTGGCTCTACTTCGAATACATCAAGTCCAGCCCCCCCTAAATGTCCACTTTTTAAGGCATCTATTAACGCTAATTCGGAAACAACTGGCCCTCGGGCACAATTTATTAAAGTAGCATTGGGTTTCATCATGCTTAGTGCCCTTGCATCTATTAGGTGATGCGTAGCGTCTGTTAAGGGTAAGTGCAGGGTTACAAAATCACTTTTTTTCAGTAATTCATCTAGTCTCACTCTAGTAACTTGGAGTTGCTTTTCTGTATCTTTCTCTATTTCCAGTATATCAGTGTAAAGGGTCTTTACATCGAAACCAATCAGACGCTTGGCTACTTGCTTCCCAATTCGCCCAAGGCCTATTATCCCAACTGTCGAGCCGAATAATTGCCGGGCAGTTGACCGAAATGTATTAGAATGCCAGTTACCTTTCCGCAGTTCTGAGTCGCAAAAAGCAAGACGCCTGCCAACGGCCAGCATCATCATTAACGTGTGCTCTGCCACACCCTCGCTTGTCCCTTGGGGTGTCACAGCTAATCTTATCTGCCTTTCCATGAGACTCTTTGTAGCAACTGTGTCGTGATAACCTACTCCTTGGTGAAGGACGAGCCTGAGATTTACAGCAGCATCGACATCTTTTTCTGACATTCTCGCACCGCCGACAATTACTAATTCTGCTTGTTCCAATAGTTGTCGACGCTCTCCATTAGAACCGTCCTGAAGAGTTAATAGCTCGTATCGATCGTCTGGCATGACCGATCTTATCAAATCATAGAAATCTTCGCCGGCTTTTATGAGATACAGAACTTTTTTTCGCATTTCGTTACCTGAACAAACAATAGTTATCGACCAAAACAATTAGTCTATTTTGCCCGCTCTTGCCTCCTCAACCATTTGTTCGAATGCTTCTAAATTTTTAATAACTATAGACCCTCTGTTACGCTCTATAACACCCTTCCGTTCCAACTGTTTTAATTCGCGGGTAACTGCTTCGCGGTGTGTACTTATTCTAGCTGCAATTTCTGCATGCGTAGGTGGTGGGGAAATCCTTCCTGCCCCGTCTACTATTCGGCCGGCGTGGGCAAGACGTAACAATTCCGCATGTATTCGGTTTGGCACTCCCAAAGTACTAAACTCTACCACTCGTTCATTGAGTGTTCTTATAACACTAACCATTGATTTCATTACCGCTATGGACGCGCTGGGATATTTTGCAAGTATGTCTATGAAAACAGTATCTGGCATCTGGGCAACAAGTGTCCTTGTTAGGGCGACTATCGTTGCGGATCGTGGTTGACCATCAATGGCAGAAAACTCTCCAAAATAATCACCAGACTTTAAATCGCTCATAATTACACGCCGACCTGTCTCAGAAAAAACCGAAGCCTGAACTTCTCCTCTGACAATAAAGTAAATATCTGTACTTTGGTCATTTAAATTTAGAATCAGCTCTTCCGGTTCGAACCTCCGCCACTTGCAGCGTTGTCCAAGCAAATTTAATTTTTCTTCCGGTATATCAGATAAGAGTTTTATGTTTCCAAGAGAATATTCCTTAGTCATCGTTACCTCCCGCCCAGACCCTGGAATTTGGGTAAAGTTTGCCTGAAGTAGACAATAAAAACCTCATTAAATTTCTCTCAGCTTACTGGTTCGTGGGAATTCTCACACGACCAAACGGCCAACTGCACTATATTTATATTATAGGAAAAAACAGCCGTGGGAACTAACCAAAAGCAACAAAAGGATCTTTGAAGAAATTGAAACGCCTTAGAAAGAGGAGGTCTTGTGATGATGGTGAAGACTGAACGGACTGCGATGGGAAAATCTAATAAGATTAAAAACACAGACCGCAACGGTATATTATTAGCGCTAGAGAAAGATCTGGAGTTTATCAAGAGCGTTGCAACAAATCATAAAAACTGGAATGAAGAGACAGCTAGAGCTGTCACTAAACTGATCGGATGGGGTTCCGTCGAGCGAGTACTTAAAATCGGTAAAAAGGCTCGTTCCCTAAAAAAGTCACACGCAAGAGAGTGGGAAATTTAACAAGAACCCAGCTTTCACAGCGAGGACTCTTTATCACTATCCATAATTTTTTTAGCAACCTATCAATCTCCATAAGAAACTTATGGAATAAATGCCCACACTCCATTATTTAACTAGCAGTAAATTAAAAAGTTTTTTGGAGACTTACATGGCTGTCACGTTGAAATCCGGGCTTTCTGAAGAAGTAAAAGCTGAAGAAAATGACAAAGTTCAATCTATGGTCGAAACGGCTTTAGCGGATATTGAAAAGCGCGGCGATGATGCGGTGAGAGCGATGTCTAAAGATTTCGACAAATGGGATCCAAGAGAGTTCCTTCTGTCTAACTCTGAGGTCGAGGCCTGTATGAAAAAGCTTTCACTCCAAGAGATAAACGATATTAAGTTTGCTCAAGAACAAGTTCGCAATTTCGCCAAAATCCAAAGAAAAGCTCTAACCGATGTTGAAGTTGAAACACTCCCCGGAGTAATTCTTGGACACAAAAATATACCCGTTAATAGCGTTGGTTGCTATGTGCCAGGTGGGAAATACCCTATGGTAGCGTCAGCACATATGAGTATAGTGACCGCAGGAGTGGCCGGTGTTAAAAGAATAATTGCCGCCTCGCCACCATTTAATGGTGCACCCAATCCCGCAGTAGTTACTGCAATGCATCTTGCGGGAGCAGATGAAATTTATTGCCTAGGCGGCATTCAAGCAGTTGGGGCAATGGCCCTAGGGACTGAGACTATTTCCCCAATCGACATGCTAGTAGGGCCAGGAAATGCATTTGTTGCCGAGGCTAAAAGACAACTCTATGGACGCGTTGGTATAGATTTATTTGCAGGCCCCACTGAAACATTAGTCATCGCTGATGACACCGTTGACGCCGAAATATGTGCGACAGATCTTTTGGGCCAAGCAGAGCATGGCCCAACATCACCTGCAATCTTAGTCACTAACTCTGAAGAACTAGCGAGAAAAACAATAAAAGAAGTAGATCGCCAGCTAAAAGTATTGCCTACAGCGGCCATCGCAGAAAAAGCATGGGCAGACTATGGGCAAGTCATTTTATGCGAGAATGAAGCAGAAATGCTAGAGGTGAGTAATGAAATAGCCTGTGAACATGTACAAGTAATGACCCAAAATCCCAATTATTTTCTGGAAAATATGACTAACTTCGGCGCCTTGTTTCTCGGTCCTGAAACAAATGTTTCTTACGGTGATAAAGTGATAGGAACAAATCATACACTCCCGACCAGAAAAGCCGCACGGTACACCGGCGGATTATGGGTAGGAAAATTTTTGAAAACTTGTACTTATCAGAGAATAACTTCGCCAGAAGCTAGCGCACTAATTGGAGAATATTGCTCCAGACTGTGCGCAATTGAAGGTTTCGCGGGACATAAAGAGCAAGCGGATATTCGCGTCCGACGATATGGTGGCAGTAACAGCGCAGGACAAGATTCAAAAGCGTGACCGACTTTTAATAAAGGAGGAACAATGATTGAAAAGAAAAAGCGCTCCCTCGATCGATTTCGGCTCGATGGCCTGCGAGCATTAGTAAGTGGTGCTGGCCGTGGATTAGGCCATGCTTGCGCTCTAGCTCTAGCAGAGGCTGGAGCAGAGATAATTGCCTTAAGTAGAACGCTGGATGAGTTAGAAAAGCTTCAGCTGGATATCCAAAGTGATGGCGGCACAGCTGATATAGCTGTTTGTGATGCAGCTGATCCGAAACAAATTAGCGAAATTGTTCCCAAACTTGGCCAGATAGATATTCTTGTAAACAACGCAGGCACAAATATCCCCGAAGCGTTCGTTGATGTCAGTCTAAATAATCTAGATACCATCTTAGACTTAAATATACGCGGTGCATTTTTGATGTCGCAAGCAGTTGTTAAGGAGATGCTGCGACGAAATCATGGTGGATCGATAATTCATATCTCCTCGCAAATGGGTCATGTTGGAGCCCCAAATAGAACCGTTTATTGTGCAAGCAAGCATGCAATTGAAGGTTTAACAAAAGCGATGGGTGTTGAACTTGGACCGCATGGTATCCGCGTAAATTCTGTAGGCCCTACTTTTATAGAAACGCCCCTGACCAAACCTTTTTTTGAAAATAAGGAGTTTACTGCCGACACAATCAGCAGAATTGCGCTGGGGAAAATTGGACAAGTAGAGGATGTAGCTGATGCCGTTGTTTACCTTGCTTCACCTGCCTCAGGAATGGTTACAGGAAGCAGTCTCCTGGTAGATGGTGGGTGGACTGCACGGTGATCCATGCCACGGATAGTTGTCCCGACGATCTAGCTTATAGAGTTAATTTTTTCAATTATTAGATAATTTCCTTTATTTTCCCAGCAGGGATTGCTCAACCCACACATCCTGTGCTGGCGTTTTTTGTGGGTGTCTGGCTCGAAGCTCGTAATACTCAAGGTAAGATACATAAGTTTTGTATACTCGTCGAAGTTCTGTCACGGCATCTTCGTGCAAATCAATGCGAAGATCTATATTTTGAATAATATCGTTTCCCTTTATTATCAGAGCCGCTGATTTTTCGGGCAATGGTAAGCCTTCGGAATTTGCTTGACCACCAGCCCTTTTCCCCGCTTCTAAAGTAACGAGTAACCGCTCTGCAAGATCCCTTTCGCCCGAATTACGATAGGCCTCACCCATTGCACTTATAACATCTCCTGATTTTAATACATTACCAAATACCGCAAACCCCTCACCTACTTCATGGCCAGCCCATGTTCGGCAGTTTATTCCAGTATGCATTCCAACATCACCTGATAGATTAATTATCCCAACTTGGCGATAATCGAAACCAGGATCAGAAACAGCTAAATCTAATATCACCTTTGATGGCGCACTATTTCTACCTAGCGACTCTAAAGCCAAAGGCCCCAATGCCGGGTTTGCAAAAGCCTGCGTCGACAGAACCACCTCACTGCCCATAAAAAAAGGACAATAGCCGCCTACCGCTATCGAGTAAGTAGCTATTCCCAAACCAATTCGCCCACTGTCCTGGCATCTTGCAACAACAGTGTAAGTCATGTGCTTATCCCTTTAATTTCAGTGTAAAATTTCTGCGTACTATTAGTTTAATGGACCAGGCCATCTTCCTACAGCTGGAATAGAAATTGTCATTCTTTTTATGACAGGCTGTATTAACTTTTTACTGCGCCACAAGATAAGCGCTACGATTAGGAGATTAAACACATTCCATATGAACCCATTTAGGAAAGCAGCCTCGTAAGATAGCGTAAAGTCAAATATCTCACCAGAAAACCAACCGCCAAAGGCCATTCCACCTATTGTTGCAGACAAAACCAATCCTACGCGCACCCCCGCCTGAGAAGCAGGATAATATTGTCTAATTATAACAGCATATGCTGGGACAATTCCTCCTTGGAATAAACCAAATAAGGCCGACACTAAATACAGAGATACAATATCATCTGCCGGCAAGTACAAAAGTAATGACACAGCTTGCAATAATGACCCTATAAATAAGGCCCAAGCTGGGCCTATCCAATCAGTAATAAACCCAAACGCTATTCTGCTTATAACCCCCAGCCCAAACATGAGAGATAACATTTCTGCCCCTCTTTGAGCACCAACTTCTAGATCGACACAATACGCCACAATGTGAACCTGAGGCATAGACATCGCCACACAACATGCAATTCCTGCCAAAATGAGAAGTATCTGGAGTGTCCTAAGAGAAAATGGAGCTCGCCTTTCACTTGACATGTCTTCTTCTAGAGTCTCTTTAGGTTCAGCGGGGGGATTGCCACGCAAATAAAGCGCTAATGGTACCATTATAACAACACACACTAACCCTATTATCCCATGCGTCATTTGCCATCCTAGAGAATCTATTAATTCTCTAACAATTGGTGGCCATACAGTTCCTGCTATGTAGCTTCCTGTTGCTACCAAAGAGACGGCTATACCTCTGTGCCGCAAAAACCACAAAGAAACCGAGGAAATCATTGGCCCAAAAGTTCCCGACGCACCAAAGATACCGATGAGTATTCCTTGATAAACTAGAAATAGCCAAAAGCTTTCAACAAAAGCTATGCCAAAATAACCAATCCCAAGACACAAAGCAGAGATAAGTGTTGGAGTAACAACTCCAAATTTATCCACCATCCGTCCCATGAAAACGTTTCCGAATACAATGCCCAGCATCGTTACTGTGTAAGACAGAGAGGCTTCACCGCGATCTAATGAAAAATAATTTTGTATCTCGGGAAGCAAAATGACGGAGGACCACATGCCGACGCCACCAACACTTCCGATTACAAGTGAGGCTACTAGCCGCCGCCAGGCCACTGGACCGTCTACATCTATCTTCGTTTTTACTTCAGTTGTATGAGTCATAAAGAGAAATCTTTCACTAGAGGCTTAGGCTCAAACAGTCTCATTTATTTTTCCCATAAAAGGTTTGTCCTACTCGGTAATAAAAATCACAACTTTACAATAATTCAAACCAATTTTACTTGCCCTAGCTAATCTGTGAAACCGCCTTCAGCGCATCAAAATCTGGATATTCCTTGCCATCAGGTCTCAAGGCTTGAACAACAACATGATCCGCGCCGGCGCTAAAATGCTGTTCCAAGCAGTTCATTATCCTCTTATCGCTACCCCAACAAACCATAGCGTCTAAAAATTTTGAAGAGCCCTCTCCCTCCAAGTCTGACTGCTCAAAACCCATTCTTATCCAATTATCAACATAATTTGGCCATCTCAAATAGCGATCCATTTGTTTTTTCGCAATGAACCGCGCATCAGATAAAGAATTTGTAAGACATATTTTCTGTTCAACACAAAGCCAAGCATTCGGCCCTAAGAGTTCCCTTGCTTTCGCCGTGTAATCGGGGGTAACACTGTAGGGTATCGCACCTTTACTTTTGGCAGCAGCCAGCTCCAACATCTTCGGCCCCAATGCCGCCAAAATAATATTCCTATCCTCCATTCGAAGATTTGGATCGATATCGGCATTCCCTAATTTTTCCAAATATTCATTCATTGAAGAGACTGGCTTGCCAAATTTATGGCCGCGAATTTTCTCAACAAAGGAGACGTGACTAACACCCAAACCCAAAATAAATCTCTTTTTGAAAAGAGCGTTCAAACCATCATGGCCTTGAGCGGACGTTACAGCATCGCGGGCATAGATATTTGCTATGCCTGTTCCCACTATAAGTTTGTTTGAATTAGCTAATAAATATGCTGCCAGTGAAAATGACTCAAAAGAAGTCGCTTCAGGAAACCACAGAGATCCAAAGCCAAACTTTTCAACATTATTCGCAAGTAACGCCAGGTTTTCTCTATCTAAAAGATGCGTCGAAG
>PCAV01000126.1 GCA_002730675.1 Rhodospirillaceae bacterium
ATCAGGGCCTAAGAGACTTAGATTCTCAGACGTGTAAAAACTCAGCCGAATTGGTTCTTTAATACTTTTCAAAACCTCAATTGTAGCTTTGGAAATGGAAAAAATTTTATCTTCAGTCAAGTCCAACTGTGCGGTTTTAAATAAGCGACCACCCCAGATGTTAACAGACACAAATAGCACGAGAAGAAATACGATGTTCAAGTATCTGAAGAGCTTATTATGTTTCAAATAACTATGCATAATTCAAAGAACTAAGCCTTTTTGATCTCGATTATTAAACTGTTAATCAAGAGACCCATTGTAATAAGTGAGAAAAAATAAAGGAAATTTCCAAAATCAATAGCGCCTTTCGAGATTTCATTAAAATTTGACATCATGCTTAATTGGCTAACAGTTTCAGTAAGCCATTCTGGCGCCCATCCATGAAATGAGCCTTGTATTAATTCAACACCAGTCATCATAGACAAGAAACACATTGTAACAGCAATCACAAATGCAACAGCTTGATTGCTTGTCATAGAGGATGCGCAAGCACTTAATGCTAAAAATCCGCCCGCCATTAGCCAACTAGCGCCATAGGTTGCGAATATAACGCCATTATCGGGATTACCGGTCAGATTTACTGTAATCCACAGTGGGAATGTTAAAACTAAAACCACCCCTGAGTATATCCACGCCGCTAAGAATTTTCCTACTACAGCCTCTATGATCTTGACAGGTAGACAAATAAGAAATTCAAACGTTCCTAACTTAATTTCTTCTGCCCATAGTCTCATACCTAAAGCCGGCATCAGTAGAAGATGTAGCCACGGATGGTATTGAAAAAATGCATTGAGATCAGCGACGCCACGATCAAAAAAGTGCCCAAAGTAGAAGGTTAAACCTGCCGATATTGCAACAAAGATAGCGGCCAGAATATATCCAAGTGAGGAGCCAAAATAACTAAGAAGTTCTCTGCTGGTTATTACAAAAATGTTTCGCATGATTATTACATTTCCGTAGGAAGTAAATCATATTTCCGCCAATTCATATCTGGCAAGGGACAGCATCCCCTTTAAACTTTATGGTGGAGCCAGACGGAATCGAACCGACGACCTCTACAATGCCATTGTAGCGCTCTCCCAACTGAGCTATGGCCCCACAATAAAACGATAAACTCAAGTTTTTATTACTTTAAGATTTTTAGAGTTTTGTTGTTGAATACTAGTACTTCTTCTAATCATCATTAATTAACTCTTCTTCCACTTCTTCATCTGAGATTAGCGGCTCATCCTGCACATCACTAACGCCCTGTTCGTCATCATCGACGTCAGGGAGGATAACATCCTCTTCATCGTCTAGCCCTACTCCAGCGATATCATCCTCGTCGGCCACGCCGGCTTCTTCGTTTTCAATCTTTACATCTTCTTCCGCAGCGGGAAGCCGGGTTTTCCGACTTTTTAATATTGCCTCTGGGTCGTACTCGCCCCCACATTTTGGACATATTATTGGATCGTTAAGCAAATCATAAAAAGCTGCTCCGCACGCCTGGCAATTCCTTTTCACGCCCCGTTCTTTAATCGCCAAATTCAGTCCTCCACAAAATTTCTTCAAATTCCATCTTTCGCCGAAATACCGCCATTAGGAGGTATTGTCAAAGTGAAAACAAATATTTCTGCGATTTCACAGTGACTTTAAAATTTTGCCAGACAGGCTTTTAACTTTATGTTAGACACCCGTTGTAAATTTACTGCACGCCGTTCTACATCGAAATGTGATTTCATGCTAGTATTAGATTATTGAAAATGGGAGTTTTTTTGTGGCCAGCATCACAGCTAGTCTGTCGACTAACCTAACCGGATCTATAAAAATAGCCGGTGATAAGTCTATTTCACATCGCTCCATCATACTTGGCGCATTAAGCATTGGTGAAACAACTGTGGACGGTCTTCTAGAAAGCCAAGATATTTTAGCTACTATTTCAGCTATGCAGGCCTTCGGTGTTGAAATTGAAAAAAAAGCTGATAACAAATGGCATATTAACGGACTTGGAGTTGGTGGCTTAGATGAACCTAAAAAGGTGCTTGATTTAGGAAACTCTGGAACGGGAGTACGTTTACTCCTTGGGGTAGCTGCAGGCAATCCAATAACTTCTTTTTTTAGCGGCGATGAGTCTCTTTCAAGTCGCCCGATGGCAAGAGTACTAAAACCACTGGAGATGATGGGCGCAAGCTTTACGTCTAGGATGGGTGGTCTTCTTCCGATATCTTGTACTGGGCCGCAGACTTTACAGCCTATAGACTACTCACTTCCAGTAGCTTCGGCTCAAGTAAAATCAGCAATCCTACTAGCTGGTCTCAACACTCCGGGAAAAACGATTGTAAGAGAACCCACGCCAACGCGCGACCATACAGAAAGAATGCTCAAACAATTTGGCTCAGAGATAAGCATCGAAACTGACGACGAGTCTCAAAATATAATCACTTTAAAGGGCGAAAGTGAACTAACGGGACAGGATATAGTTGTTCCTGGCGATCCTTCATCTGCTGCATTTCCGATGGTTGCAGGCATCTTAGCTGAAGATTCGCGTATTGAAATTAAAAATGTTGGAATTAATCCCTTGCGTTTCGGGTTATTTGAAATCTTGAATGAAATGGGAGCAAAAACCGAATTGATACAAAAACACGATGGGGTGGGTGAGCCAATAGCGGATATTGTAGTCAAGACTAGCAAACTTAAAGGAGTGACGGTTCCAGCTAGCATTGCACCGAGGATGATAGACGAATATCCAATTCTAGCAGTGGCGGCTGCCTGTGCTTCTGGAACAACAAGAATGTTCGGATTACAAGAGCTGCGTGTAAAAGAAAGTGATAGGTTAGCCGCGATGGCCAATGGGCTTAAAGCGTGCGGCGTAACAGTAGAAGAAACTTCTGACAGCTTAACCGTTCATGGAAGTGGCGGTCAAATTGAAGGAGGTGCCCGTATCCAAACTCAACTAGATCATAGAATAGCAATGTCATTCTTGACATTGGGTCTAAAAGCCAAAAACCCGATCAGTATAGATAATGGCACCACAATTAATACTAGTTTTCCAGGTTTCGTAGAAACAATGAAGTCCTTAGGAGCGAACCTAAACTTCAGCGACAGATGAAAGGACTAACGCATTTGATTGTAGCAATAGATGGACCCGCTGCATCTGGGAAAGGAACAATCGCCAAAAAACTCGCAGAATATTTTAATCTTAGTTATCTAGATACTGGGATTTTGTATCGTGCTGTAGCCCTACAAATGCTCACCAAGGGCATGAACGAGAAAGATTCCCAATCTGCGGAGAAAGCGGCGCGGCAGGTGTCCATAGCCTCTATTGATCACACTAGGATAAGGACCCGAGCGGTATCTGATCTGGCCTCTAAGATAGCTACTATCTCCGGTGTTCGTGAAGAGCTGCTTGACCGCCAGAGAAGATTTGCACAAAACCCTGATCCAGGTAAGGACGGAGCTATTTTGGACGGGCGTGATATTGGCACAGTTGTTTGCCCTCACGCCGATTTTAAGATTTTTATAATGGCTGATTTAGAAATAAGGGCAAAAAGACGTTGGAAAGAGTTGCTTCAAAGTGATCCGACCGTTATATACTGTGAAGTTCTTGAAGAAATGCGTTCCCGGGACGAACGCGATACAAATAGAAAAGACGCCCCGTTAGCGGTTACATCAGGCGCCCTGGTGATTGATACATCGAACAAGAGCATTGATGTAAGTTTTAATGAGGCAAAGGATTGGATTCTGTCTCGACGTTTTTGAACCGTCGGTTGTTTGTTGACTATGACCGGCAATTGCAACCAAAAGTGGCAAAGCTAATTAGGAAGCCGTAGCTCGTTTATGGACGAAAAAAATAGGTGATACAAGCGCTGAGACTTAATATAAGCAGTTTTTTGCCTAGTCCCCACTTAACCCCATTTTCCCGGCATACGATATTGCCGTGAAACAGGCCTTCCAAGGAGTTTATCATGACTGACGTAGATATGAGCGAGAGCGCTCTGGATGAATTTGAGGCTTTATTAAGCGAGTCCTTTGGAAACGAAGTAAGTATTGAGGGAAGTGTCGTTAAGGGCACCATCATATCAATTGAAGGTGACAGCGCACTAATTGACGTAGGACTTAAGTCTGAAGGGCGCGTTTCGCTCAGAGAATTTACTTCGCCGGGTCAGGAACACGGCTTGAAAGCTGGCGATCTTGTCGAAGTCTACGTCGAGAGAATGGAGGACCGAAACGGAGAAGCGATGCTGAGCCGAGAAAAGGCTCGGAGAGAAGAAGCTTGGGTTATCTTAGAGAGAGCGTTCGAAGCTCAAGAACGGGTTGATGGCACCATATTTGGCCGCGTTAAAGGAGGGTTCACGGTAGATCTAGCAGGTGCAACTGCCTTCCTCCCAGGCAGTCAGGTAGATATTCGACCTGTAAAAGATATAGCCCACTTATTGGGAATTTCTCAACCGTTTTTAATTTTAAAGATGGATCGAAGACGGGGAAACATCGTCGTTTCCCGGAGGGCGGTCCTAGAAGAAAGTCGCACCGAGGCCCGTTCGGAACTTGTTGCTAATTTGCAAGAGGGACAGACCCTACAAGGTGTTGTTAAAAACATAACGGACTATGGAGCATTTGTTGATCTGGGCGGAGTCGACGGGCTACTTCACGTAACAGACATAGCGTGGCGACGAATTAACCACCCAAGCGAAGCCCTTACCATAGGGCAGTCTGTTGATGTTCAGGTCATACGATTCAATGCTGAAACGCAGAGAATATCTCTTGGTATGAAACAACTTGAGGACGACCCGTGGAGTAATGTGGATACAAAATACCCCATAGAATCTCGATTTAGCGGTAGAGTAACAAATATAACAGATTATGGAGCTTTTGTAGAGCTGGAGCCAGGAATTGAAGGGCTGGTTCATGTCTCAGAGATGAGTTGGACTAAGAAAAATGTTCACCCTGGTAAAATCGTTTCTACAAGCCAAGAGGTGGAAATCGTCGTTTTAGACGTCGATGCCTCAAAAAGGCGCATTTCACTCGGGCTAAAGCAATGTTTGCCGAATCCGTGGGACGAGTTTCAAAAAAATCATCCTGTTGGGTCCGAGATTGAAGGTGAAATCAAAAACATTACCGAATTCGGCCTATTTATAGGCCTTGCGGGTGAGATTGATGGGATGGCGCACTTTTCTGATCTTGATTGGGAACGACCTGGCGAAGAAGCCATTAACGACTATTTAAAGGGGGAAAACGTAAAAGCAAAAGTTTTGGATATCGATCCGGAAAAAGAAAGAATTTCTTTGGGGATTAAACAACTTACAGAAGACCCTTTTACAACTGGTGCCGCCACAATTCGTAAAGGCATCATAGTTACAACCACCGTCACTAAGCTATTAGATACTGGAATTGAAGTGACTGTGGGTGACAATATGGCTGGATTTATTAGAAAATCTGAATTATCTCGAGATAGGTCAGAGCAGCGCGCTGACCGTTTTGCGGTTGGAGAAAAAGTTGATGCCAAAGTTACACAGATCGATCAAAAAAATCGTAAAGTCACGCTGTCTGTAAAAGCCAGGGAAATAGAGGAAGAGAAGAAAGCTATGGCGGAATATGGATCCTCTGATAGCGGGGCTAGTTTGGGAGATATTCTTGGCGCAGCATTGAGACAAAAAGAAGAAGACCAAAACGCCGAGAATTAGGAACATCTGCTGGATATCACGGGTTGTATAATTAGCGGCTAACCGCTTTTATAGATGTTGCTTGAAATTAGAGCTTTTCCAGTCTTAATGGCTGTAAATAACATGACTGCCCAGCATTGAAAGAGCTAACCTATGGAGTGTTATGAAAAATTGCGTTAACATAATATTTTGAAAATTAAAATTGGGTCTTTGCGAAATGACAAAGTCAGAACTAATTCTAAAGTTATCCGAAGCTAACCCTCATTTATATCAAAGAGACATTGAGATACTCGTGGCAACTATTTTTGAGGAAATTGCATATGCTCTTGAATGTGGGAACCGGGTGGAACTTAGAGGTTTTGGGGCTTTTGCAACGAAGAAACGTGGTGCACGAACAGGTCGCAATCCTCGAACTGGAGAATCAGTCCCTGTAACCGAGAAGTTTGTTCCTTTCTTTAAGACTGGAAAACAATTGAGAGAGAAACTTAATCGTTAATTTTTTCATACGGATAGGAATAAATAGTTGATCAACTGTATTATATGCAGGCATTTGAAACGGAGAGTAATCTTTAAATAAATCGACAAAATTTTCTTTTTGTAAAACACTTCACAGCACTGGCATTTTTATTTTGGAAACGTTTTCTCACCAAAAACCACGATCTAACTTTCTTCCATAGCTTAGGAGTTTCGATGCTATCAGGGGTAGGCGTTCTTCTAAAGCTGCTTAAAGGATTCTTTTTTATCACAGTTTCAATTACCGTGGTCCTTTTTGCAATATCCAATAAACATTCTGGCCTTGTTAAGTTTTGGCCTTTGGACTTCTATATAGAAATTCCTGTTTACCTATTATGCTTGGGAATATTAGGTCTTGGTTTTATATCAGGGTTCCTTTTTTCATCGTTGAAAAACCTTCCGCAAAAATATAAGGAAAGGCAAACATATAAGAAAGAGATCAAAAACTTGGATCAACAGCTTAGACAGTCTAATATAGAAAGTCGACAGAGTCGGACCGAAATCGCTAAACCTGTAAGAGACGTTGCGGCACACAATGCGTAATAAGTTAGCTGTGAAAATCTGTGGAATGAATTCACAAACCGCAGTAGATACTGCAATTGCTAGTGGCGTTGATTATCTTGGTTTTGTATTTTTTCCGCCATCACCAAGGTCTTTAACACCCAAAATTGCCTCGAGTTTAATGGAGAAGCGGTCTGATGATTTCAAAGTTGTGGCAGTCGTTGTAAATCCCTCAGATAAGTTGCTCGAAGAAATAACCTATCATTTAGCCCCCGACATCTTCCAATTACATGGCTCAGAAACAGCAGACGACATAGAAAATATAAAACAGAAGTTTAATACAAAGATAATTAAAGCGATAAAAATTTCAGAACGTGAAGATTTTGAGGAAGTATCGAAATTTGACAAAGTTGCTGACTTTTTGCTTTTTGATGCCGCGGCGCCAGCGAATACGGCTCACTCACTGCCTGGCGGCAATGGCATCTCTTTTAATTGGAATTGGCTGAGTAATGCTTCCCTCGCAGCACCTTGGTTTTTGTCTGGGGGATTAAACATCAGTAACATAAATGAAGCGGTGCAAACCACAGGAGCAACAGCAGTAGATGTTTCATCGGGAGTAGAAGATAACGCCGGAATTAAAAATAATCAGAAAATTATTGAATTTATGAACATGGTTAGAACACTATAGAATTACCAAAAACTCTATTTTTCTAATAAGCTTTTGGTATTTACATTTCCATCCTTTAGCTCAGGAGTCTGGATGTCCTACAAAGAAATTGCAAATACATTAAGAAATGCTCCAGACGAAAATGGCCATTTTGGAATTTTTGGCGGCCAGTATGTAGCGGAAACACTCATGCCTTTAATAATTGAGGTGTGTGATGCATGGCGCGCGTCGAAAAATGATCCCAGTTTTTGGAGCGAATTAGAGTACTATCGACAACATTATATCGGACGGCCTAGCCCTCTTTACCTCGCCAGCCGGCTTACTGAACATTTTAACGGGGCCAAGCTTTATTTTAAGCGAGATGAACTCAATCACACAGGCGCTCATAAGATAAATAATGTAATGGGGCAGGCGCTCGTAGCACGTCGAATGGGCAAAACTAAGATCATTGCCGAAACTGGGGCAGGACAGCACGGTGTTGCTACCGCGACGGCTTGTGCCTTGTTCAACCTCGAGTGTGAGGTTTTCATGGGTGCAGAAGATGTAAAGCGGCAAAAACCAAACGTAGACCGTATGCGATTACTAGGAGCGAAAATTCATCCCGTAACATCAGGCTCTTCGACACTGAAAGACGCAATGAACGAAGCACTAAGATATTGGGTATCTAAAGCGGAGACACATTTTTATATTATTGGTACAGTCGCGGGGCCCCATCCTTATCCAGAAATGGTTAGAGACTTTCAGTGTGTAATAGGCGAAGAGACAAAAGAACAAATCATGGCAGCCGAAGGCCGGCTTCCCGATACATTGGTTGCATGTATTGGCGGGGGGTCAAATGCTATTGGCCTATTTCACCCATTTTTAGATGATCAAGTAAAAATAATAGGAGTAGAAGCCGCTGGATATGGGGTCGAAACCGGTCTACATGCTGCATCCTTAACAGGCGGACGTCCGGGTGTTCTGCATGGCAACAGGACATATCTGTTACAGAACGAGGATGGACAAATCACAGAAGCCCATTCTATCTCAGCTGGATTGGATTATCCTGGCATCGGCCCAGAACACTCCTGGCTATTTGAAAACGGCAGGGTGGATTATGTTTGTGCCACAGATCAAGAAGCGCTTGAAGCATTTGCATTGTGTTCAAGACTTGAGGGCATTATACCCGCACTAGAGCCAGCGCACGCGTTGGCTTATATCGCAACGATAATAAAAACCTTACCAAAGGATCATATTATTGTCATGAATATGTGCGGTAGAGGTGATAAAGATCTCGAAGCCGTCTTACCACTATTAGAGAAAATGGGAAAACTGTGACAAAATACACCAGTGACCGTCTGAAAATTCTTTTTGAAAAGTTAAGATCAAAGGACACTTCGGCTCTCGGCATTTTTATCACTGCAGGCGACCCCGACTTTGATACCTCGCTCAAAATTATGGAGGGTTTACCGGAAGAAGGAGCTGATATGATAGAGTTCGGCATGCCATTTTCCGATCCTATGGCCGATGGTCCGGCAATACAAGCCTCAAGCAAACGAGCTCTAGAAGCTGGTGGCTCATTAAAGAAAACATTAGATATGGTGAGGATATTTCGTGAGAAAAATAATTCTACGCCAATTATTTTAATGGGATACTATAACCCCATATATAACTTCGGTGTCCAGAAGTTTTTAACTGAGGTTATTGAGGCCGGAGCCGATGGCCTAATTGTTGTTGATCTCCCTCCTGAAGAAGATGAAGAGCTTTGTATACCCGCAAAAGAATGTAACTTACCATTCGTTAGGCTAACCGCACCCACCACAAGCAACGAACGCTTGACGACTGTGTTGCAGAACGCCACTGGCTTTATTTATTACGTATCTATAACAGGTATAACTGGGACCAAAGACGTTCCAATAGAACTAGTAACACACGCAGTCCAGAACCTCAAAGAACATTCCAACCTACCTATCGCAGTGGGGTTTGGCATAAAAACTCGAGAACATGTGGAACAAGTCACTAGAATAGCCGATGCTGCAATCGTTGGTTCAGAAGTTGTAAACGCCATTGCAAACACCTTGGACGCAAATGGAAAGGCGAAACCTGAAACCATTCAGACCACTCTGTCATTAGTTAGAGATCTAGCTGCCGGAGTGCGAGGAAAATAAATTTTAGAGAAAGCAAAATGATGTCATGAACTGGATTACCAATTCTGTTCTACCAAGAATAAAGGCATTAGTACAACCGAAGGAGATACCCGATAATTTCTGGGTAAAGTGTAAAGGTTGTAATGAAATGCTATTTCACAGGCAGCTTGAGGAAAATCTTCAAGTTTGCCCACGATGCGACTATCACATGCCACTTACTTCTAAAAATCGCTTAAAGGCCCTGTTTGACGGCGGTAGCTATGAAGAAATAGCGTTAAACGACAAAACAGCTCTCGATCCGCTAAAATTTAGAGATAAACGCAAATATTTAGATCGTATTAGAGAAGCTAGGAACAAAACAGGACTTCAGGACGCCATATCGCTGGCATGTGGCAGATTAAATAAACTAGAAATTATCACTGCTGTATTCTCCTTTGAGTTTATGGGAGGTTCTATGGGTTCTGCCGTTGGCAACGCTATAATCCAGGCAGCAGAGGTAGCGATTAATAAAAATGCACCACTTGTTATTTTCCCATCCTCAGGGGGTGCACGAATGCAAGAGGGAATTCTTTCTTTGATGCAACTGCCACGAACAATTATAGCTACTCAGATGATTAAAGAAGCTGAACTCCCATTTATTGTTGTTCTTACAAACCCGACTACGGGAGGTGTAACAGCTTCTTTTGCCATGCTTGGAGACATCCACATTGCAGAGCCAGGCGCTATTATTGGTTTTGCCGGTAAACGTGTAATAGAAGAGACCATTCATGAGAAACTCCCAGAAGGTTTTCAAAGCGCTGAATATCTACTAGATCATGGGATGGTCGATTTAGTTGTCAGAAGACACGACCTTCCTAAAACACTCTCGACATTATTATGTCTTCTTATGAATAAGGCTATAGCGTCAAGTTCATTATCTGGGGAATAATAATCGATGTCAATTGATAGGATATTGGAGCGACTTCTAAGGCTCCATCCAAAATTAATAGATCTATCGCTATCACGACTTAAAAAACTATTACGCCGGCTTGGAAACCCGGAAGAGAACTTGCCTCCCATTATCCATGTTGCTGGGACAAATGGTAAGGGATCAACCGTCGCGAC
>PCAV01000127.1 GCA_002730675.1 Rhodospirillaceae bacterium
CGTTAGCTATGATCTGGGGTGTTTGTATAGGAACGTACTCATCGATATTTATAGCCGTTCCTATCCTACTCTACGTTAAGTTAAAACGTGGTGATGGAGACCAAAGCGGTTTGCAGGCTCCAGAAGACGAGAGGTAGAACTTACTAATGGATGTGACGCCTAGTGTCTCTAAAGGCCGCCAGTTAGTAGAAAGTTACGGCGATGGCGTCTTGAAAATATCTGGTGGCGTTTGCAACGCCCCTGATAGTGTATTTCTAGGGCCCTGTTTCTCTCCCGAAGTTTTTGAAGCGGGTGAAAGTACTTGCAAAATATTGCGGGAAGTATTCCAAACAGGCTATAGCCCACCAATATTGCTTTGTGGGGTTGGAATAAATACACGCCTAAAATTAGAAATTGAGAAAGAATTCGTTCATCAAAAGGATTGCGTTTTAGAAGCAATGAATACGAGTGCGGCGTGCCGTACGTTTAATGTTCTTTATGCGGAGGACAAGAGGGCCGCAGCCGTTTTGTTTCCAATTGATTAAAACAAAAGAAGTGAAAGCAGGTTTGGCTACGTGTCGCTTGGTTGCAAGAAAAGCTAATGCGAACTTCTTTTATGCCTCTCAAATTCTCAAAACACCGAAGAGAGAATTCTTTTATGCAACGTATGCCGCAATGCGCATAATTGATGATGTTATTGACGAAAAATTTTTAAAGCTTGATGCGAAAAGCCAAAACAGATTAAAAACGAATTTCGAAAAAAAATTGTCTAGGTGGTTACAACAGGTTTTGCACCTAGAGATAGTTGATGGGCCTTTGTCGCCGGGAATAATTCATGGTCTTAAATATACTATTGGTAGAAGCGATTTAACCAAATCCGTTTGGCGTGATCTCGCTGCGTCACTAGCAATGGATATTGATGGAACTGATATGCACTCTTGGGATGATTTTTTGAAGTATTGCAAAGGTGCTACAATTGCTCCGGCGTCGATATACATTTATTTACTTGCTGCCATTCATACGAGAGAAAAGCATTTTGAATACCAGATGCCCCATGAATTGAGCTACTACGCTCGTGATTTAGCAATTTATTGCTATATTGTGCACATCATACGAGATTTAATAAAAGACGCTACCGCATCACCAAGATTAATCACCATTCCAAATGAATTATTATTTAAGAATGGTCTTTCACGATCGACACTTTCCTCATCGTTAAAAAATAAAGATCCGGCTATTGTGAATTTAGCGAACGACTTAATCAGAATAGCGGAACCATTCTACCGCAAAGGGCACGAAGTATTGTTTGAACTTAATAGTTTACTTGGGTTTTCGGAAAAAGCTGCTCTAAATAAATTGATTGGTGTCTATGATAAGCTATATATGGTAGCGCAAGAAGATGTTCACATTCTTATAGAACAGGGGCAGGGTCTCGAAGAAAAATTTCGAACCTGAAAAATATGAATGGTCTTGGGAATCTTATTAATTACCAGCAGAGACTTGGTTGAGAAGGCCGGGTCAGAGACATATGTGTGGTCTATTCGCTGATCGTGATGTTAAAGATTTTTTGTTTGCGATCTACGCGCTCTATCATGAGCTTGAAACTATAACACCTCGCACACAAGAGTTTAGCCTGGGGGAAGTAGGTTTGAAATGGCGGAGAGAAACTTTGTTAGCGTTTAAACTAGAGGGCAACTTCTCAAAACATTTAATGGTATAAGGAATTTACAATATTAAATGGGGAGCCACATTTTAGTTGGGAGCTAATGCAGGCGATCATTGGCGAACGGGAAGAAGATTTATTAAAAAAGAAATCTAAAACGATCGAGTAATTAGAAAGGTAAATAAAAATACCTCCGGAGCTTTTAAACTGATAACCTGGGGTTTATTGGGTGTTACAGACGAGCACGTCAATACATTGGTTTTGCCTACGGTTTGAGCGACAAAAAGGTTTGTTACGTAGATATTACCTTGCTATCGATATATTGTAAGGTGGAAATCAAAAAGAAGGCATTAGATGCTTCGGAATGAAAATAACAGAAATTAGAGCAACCCTTCTTTCAAAAGCTCGCCAAACGCAACTAGTTATAACGAAAGTGGCTGTGGTTGCCTTATTACTAGCCAGCCTGACGAGTTTGTATAATAACCACTTAAAAAGCGCTAACACCGACGTTTTTGATCCATGATTAAGCCAAGCGAGCAACTAGAGCGTTTGGTTATTGCTTTCAGTTACTGTTTCAAAAAATTCAATAACCAAGAGGATCTGAGTTCAATTAATCCAACTGCTTAAATCATTTAAAGCTCTTTTTGCAAGAGCCTTTTTTCTCTCAACACCCTTTAAACGAATGGCTTTGCCCTTATGATTTAGCTTGTCCGGTAACCCCGGAAATAATCCAAAGTTTATATTTGTTGGTTGAAAGTTTTCTCCATGCTCGGCATTTGTTATATGGGAGAGCAAAGATGCCAAGGCAGTATTCTTTGGTGGTGTGTTTGGCTCGCTTCCTAAAGTCTCGTTAGAAAAAAACGTGCCCGCTAATAGCCCCATGGCGGCACTCTCTAAATAGCCCTCAACTCCTGTAATTTGTCCCGCAAATCGTATTCGTTCGTGGTGTTTGAGTCGAAGGGTCTTATCCAACAAGCGAGGGGAGTTAATAAAAGTATTTCGGTGTAGCCCGCCTAGTTTAGCGAATTCTGCATTTTCTAGGCCGGGTATTCGTCTAAAAAGTTGTTTTTGATTGCTGTGTCTAGTTTTGGTTTGAAAGCCTACCATATTGTACAACGAAGCTGCCTCGTTATCTTGACGAAGCTGCACAACAGCGTGAGGCCGTTCGCCTGTATGAGGGTTGGTTAAGCCAACTGGTTTCATAGGACCAAATCTAAGAGTTTCTCGTCCTCGTCTGGCCATTTCCTCTATGGGCATACACCCTTCAAAATAAGGTGTCGCTTCCTCCCAGCTCTTGAATTTAATAGTTTCCTGAGATGTTAAATCGTCGATAAAATCATCGTACTCTTTTTTGTTTAATGGGCAGTTTATGTAGTCACCGGAACCATTTAATTCAGTGTTTTTGTCGTATCGTGATTGATACCAGGCTTTAGAGAAATCGATACTCGCTGTGTAAACAACGGGAGCAATTGCATCAAAGAATGCGAGAGATTCTCTTCCACTCAGGTAAGCAATTTCATCTGCTAGTCGAGAGGAGGTAAGGGGACCGGTGGCAATTATCACTTTCGCATCGGGTGATAGCTGGCTTAAGGTCATCTCTGTACGTTGTAGATTAATTAATTTTTCTTCAGTGATTGCTCTCTCTACGTTCTCCGAAAAAAGGATTCTATCCACTGCCAGGGCGCTTCCAGCGGGGATTCGAGCAGCGTCAGCGGCCTTCATTATTAGTGAGTCGCATTGACGCATTTCCTCGTGCAAAACGCCTACGGCGTTTGCTGTTTTATCGTCTGATCGAAAAGAATTTGAACACACCAATTCGGCTAGATTCGATGTAGTGTGTGCTTCAGTCATTATTTGAGGACGCATCTCGTACAAAATACATTCAACATTTCGTCTAGAGAGCTGCCATGCTGCCTCACAACCAGCTAGACCTCCTCCAATTATATGAATAATTCTCATTATTTTAAAACCCAGAATAGTTTGTCCGGTTGTATGCAATATCGAGATGAGTGTTAATTTCAAATTGCCTTAGAAAATGCCTTGCTTTGTCGTTCGGTTAATAACTTAAGGTAAAATCCAGTCTGACTTTCTTTTACATTAATAATATCCTCTGGAGTGCCCTCTGTAACGATTGAACCGCCCAAGTTGCCCCCATTGGGACCTATATCTATGATCCAGTCTGCTGTTTTAATTACATCTAAATTGTGTTCGATGACGACTACAGTATTTCCCTGGTTTACTAGCGTGTGCAAAACACTTAGCAGTTTCTTTATATCATCAAAATGTAGGCCAGTAGTAGGCTCATCTAGTATGTAGAGTGTTTTTCCAGTTGCCCGCCTAGCTAACTCTTTAGAAAGCTTTACCCGTTGAGCTTCCCCACCTGAAAGTGTGGTAGCAGGTTGGCCAATATTTATATACCCTAAACCAACGCGTTGCAGAGTAATTAATTTTTCTCGAATTGATGGAATAGCTTTGAAGAAATCAACGCCCTCATCGACAGTCATTTGTAAAACATCAGCTATTGACTTGTTCTTATATCGTACATCAAGAGTTTCCCTATTATACCTTTTACCTTTACAGGTTTCACATTGAACATAAACGTCCGGTAAAAAGTGCATCTCAATTTTTATGACGCCGTCACCTTGGCATGCCTCACATCGACCTCCCTTCACATTAAATGAAAAACGTCCTGGACCGTATCCTCGCACCTTAGCCTCAGGTAATCCAGAAAACCATTCTCGTATCGGTGTAAAAGCGCCAGTGTAAGTTGCGGGGTTAGATCTTGGAGTTCGACCAATCGGAGATTGATTAATGTCGACTACCTTATCTAGAAATTCTAGACCCTCAACAGTCTCGTATGGTCCTGGGACTAATCTACTAGAATGCAAAACACGCGCCGCTATTTTCCAGATGGTTTCAATTACTAACGAAGATTTACCGCCGCCAGAAACACCTGTTACACACGTAAATGTTCCAAGTGGAATACTTGCTGTGATATTCTTTAGATTATTAGCTTGGGCACCGATTACTTTAAATTTACGCTCTTCTGAGATGGGTCTCCTGATTGTTGGGGTTTCTATTTCTAGAACGCCAGAAAGGTATTTCCCGGTGAGACTCACAGGAGATTGTAAAATGTCCTCTGGCCGACCCTCAGCTACTACCGTTCCTCCGTGTTTTCCTGCTCCAGGTCCCATATCTAGAACATAGTCGGCGCTTCTGATGGCGTCTTCATCATGTTCTACAACTATAACTGTGTTACCTAAATCTCTCAGTCTCTGCAGCGTCTTGAGAAGGCGTTCGTTATCGCGTTGATGCAGTCCGATAGAGGGTTCATCAAGGACATAAAGCACACCAGTTAACCCTGATCCTATTTGCGATGCCAATCTTATGCGTTGGCTTTCTCCTCCCGACAAAGTACCTGAAGTTCTTGAAAGCGTTAGGTAATCTAAGCCAACGTTTTTCAAAAATCCTAGCCTTTCTCTAATTTCCTTTAGAATGCGTTCCGCTATCTCTACTTGTTTTGGTTCAAGAAATTCTTCAATTTTTTCAAACCAACCGAAAGCTTCCGAAATTGAGAAATTAGTTACATCTGTAATGGTTGAACCATTTATTTTCACAGCAAGGGCGGCTGGCTTTAGGCGTTGTCCTTGGCACGTCTCGCAATTTGCAGCCGATTGGTATCGGCTTAATTCTTCCCTTAACCTATTGGAATCACTCTCTCTAAATCTACGCTCTAGATTTGGCACTAAACCCTCAAATGGCTTTTGGGTAGTATAAGAACGAGACCCATCATCGTATGATATTTCAACTGGCGTTTCACCGGTTCCAAACAACAAAGCGTCCTGAAAATTCATATCTAAATCCTCAAAAGGGGTGCTCATAGAAGCAGAGAAGTGAGTGCAAAGACTTTTGAGTGTTTGATTATAATACTTTGAAGGTGAGGAAGCCCAGGGCGCTACTGCGCCTTGCTGAAGACTTAATTTACAGTTTGGTATAATTAGGTCTTTGTCAAAATATAGCTTGGTTCCGAGGCCCTCACAATCGGGACATGCTCCAAATGGATTGTTAAAAGAAAATAGTCGTGGTTCGATTTCCTCTATGGTGAAGCCGGATACTGGGCAAGCAAACTTAGCCGAAAAAATAAGTTGCTCAGCTGTGTCTGCATTTTCGGCGATCAGCAATCCGTCAGAGAGTTCAAGAACTGTCTCGATAGAGTCTGCTAGCCTAGCTTCAAGGCCTTCACGTACTACTACCCGATCCACAACAACTTCTATATCGTGCTTTATGTTTTTATCTAAAGTCGGTGTGTCATTTAAATCGTAGACCTGACCATCAATCTTTACTCTTTGAAAACCTTTTTTTCTGTATTCAGAAAAATCCTTTTTAAATTCACCTTTGCGACCTCGAACTACCGGCGCAAGTATTAATAATCTCGTATTTGCAGGTGACGCTGAAATCGCGTCGACCATTTGGCTAACCGTCTGACTTTCAATAGGTTTCCCTGTTGTTGGTGAGTAGGGAATTCCTATCCTTGCAAAAAGTAACCTCAAATAATCATAAATTTCAGTTACGGTACCTACTGTAGATCGTGGATTCCTAGATGTAGTTTTTTGCTCGATCGATATGGCTGGTGAAAGACCTTCTATCATATCAACTTCCGGCTTTTGCATCAGCTCCAAAAACTGCCGAGCATATGCTGATAGGCTTTCCACGTAACGCCTCTGCCCTTCAGCATAAATTGTATCGAAAGCGAGCGATGATTTACCAGAGCCGCTTGGCCCAGTTATTACAACAAGACTTTCTTTAGGTAGCGTGGCGTCAACCCCTTTCAAGTTGTGAGCCCGTGCTCCACGAACTACTAGCTTGTTGATACTTTGATTGTGGGACATAGCTATTTTTCGTATGATTAGCGTTTAAAAGACCTACATTAAGTAGGATCTAATGGCAAATAAGAAAAGGTATTTTAATAAAAGACAGCTAAATGGCCGGAATTTATTTTTTCGAATTTCTAACGATAAAGAAAGCTACAATTAAAGAAAATAACTTACAATTCTAACCTTCTTGCTAGTTAAAATAGATTAATTGTGCCAACATAAAGTAATTTAAAAATAGGGCGAGTGGTAAATATGGCAGGAAGCATAAATAAGGTCATTTTAGTTGGAAATTTGGGTCGCGACCCAGAAGTAAGGAGTATGCAAGATGGAGGAAAAATAGTTCAACTGTCTCTAGCGACTTCTGAAACCTGGAAGGATAGAAGCTCGGGCGAGCGCCGGGAGCGCACCGAGTGGCATCGGGTTGTAATTTTCAATGAAGCACTGGGTAATATCGCCGAACAATATCTTAGAAAAGGTTCAACTGTTTATATTGAAGGACAGTTGCAAACCCGAAAATGGGGCGAGCCAGGGCAGGAAAAATACACGACAGAGGTGGTGTTACAACGCTACAGAGGAGAGCTTACTATGCTAGGCAACCGGCAAGATCAAGGCTCGGCTGGAAATTACATCCCGCAAGATACGGGTTTTGATGGCAACTCATCTCAAAGTATAGTCGAAAATTCTAATGACGCGGGGAGTAAGTTTGAAGATTTGGATGATGAAATTCCATTCTGAGCACTTGCTTTTTGAAAATTAAACGAAATTCTATTTATCAACCTTTTTCAAAGGATTTTTTTACGGGATTAAGGTTTTTGGGCGTTTAAAGGGGAGTTTGTTACTCGCCAGTATATATGCTATAATAATAGTGTAACGTTGTTATTAAAAAATTAGATTTAACTAATTGAATTAAATGAATAAAATTGTATCTTTCGCCCTCAGATCTAAGAGAAAATGACTGATTCGGAACAAGACTTACCAGACATAAAAGGCGTTTCGATTGAAGGTGAAATGAAGCGCTCATATTTGGATTATGCGATGAGCGTTATTGTCTCTCGGGCACTCCCGGATGTCCGTGACGGACTTAAGCCAGTCCATAGAAGAATTTTATACGCTATGAAAGAAGGTGGGTACGATTGGACGCGTCCTTATAGAAAATCTGCAAGGATTGTCGGGGATGTAATGGGGCAATTTCACCCACACGGTGATAGCCCAATCTACGACTCTATGGTCAGAATGGCTCAAGATTTCTCTATGCGGTTGCCGTTTATCGATGGTCAGGGAAATTTTGGCTCTATGGACGGTGACCCGCCTGCTGCACATAGATATACAGAAGCTCGTTTAGCCAAATCGGCAGAGGGCTTGCTACGAGA
>PCAV01000128.1 GCA_002730675.1 Rhodospirillaceae bacterium
GCTGTCAATGCTAATCAGGACAATCCCACACCAGCAGACCTAAATGAAAAAAATGATGATGGTGAGGGCGATACATCGAAGGAAACTAGTCTAGCTCCAGTGGATGAAGGGCTTTCGGATAGTGATAAAACGGAGTACAGACAGATTGCAGAGCGCAGAGTGCGATTAGCTTTGGTTCTGCAAGAAGTTGGCAGGCTGAATAATATTGAAGTTTCTGATGAGGAGGTTCAGCGAGCTCTTTTTCAAGAGGTGTCCCGTTATCCTGGACAAGAAAAACAAATCATGGAGTTGTATCAAAAAAACCCTCAGGCCATGGCGAGCATTCGTGCGCCTTTATATGAAGATAAAATTGTAGATTTTATCACAGAAATGGCTGAAGTTTCCGAAAAAAAGGTAACTCGTGAGGCGCTCTTAGCAGAACCGTCTAGCGAAACGCCCGGAAAGCCAAAAAAATCAAAATCAAAAAAGGCAACTGCCAAAAAGGCGCCTGCTAAAAAGACTGCCGCAAAAAAAACATCGGCCAAGTCAGCACCAAAAAAAGGTAAAAATAATCAAAAATCATAGATCTAAGTTTTAAACAACTGTTGGTTTTACAAGATTATAAGAAGAGCGTAATACAATTCTAAGGGAGATTTAAATGAGTAGCTTGATTCCCATGGTGGTGGAGCAAACCAGCAGAGGTGAAAGAGCTTTCGATATATATTCGCGCCTGCTTAAAGAGCGCATCATTTTTGTTGTCGGTCCGATAGACGATGCCGTTGCAAGTGTTGTCTGTGCTCAGTTGCTATTTCTTGAAGCCGATAATCCGACGAAAGATATATCGATGTACATAAACTCGCCAGGAGGTATAGTCACTTCTGGACTGGCTATGTACGATACAATGGAATACATACGTCCTGAAATTTCGACTGTTTGTATAGGGCAAGCGGCCTCTATGGGATCTTTATTGCTTACTGCTGGGGCGAAGGGGAAGCGTTATAGTTTGCCAAACTCAAAAATAATGATTCACCAGCCCTCCGGTGGTTTTCAGGGCCAAGCCACTGACATTGAAATTCATGCAAAAGAAATATTGTCGACACGCTCACGGCTTAATGAAATATATGTTAAACATACTGGGCAAAAATTAGACAAAATAGAAAAAGCGATGGAACGCGATAACTTTATGACCCCTGATGAGGCGTTGTCATTTGGCTTGATTGACGAGGTTGTTGAAAAGAGACCGGCAGATCAAGAATAGATGCAATTTTTTAAAATACGGTGTTGGCGCTTCTTGTGAAAATTTGCCAAAAGTATTTATTTATCATTGTTAAACGTCAGTGGCTGGGACATACTTAGACGAAGATGATTATTTTGGACGGGACGAAATGACCAAGGCAACAGGTGGCGGATCCAACGGGGCAGATACCAAAAATACCCTCTACTGCTCGTTTTGCGGGAAAAGTCAACACGAGGTTCGTAAACTGATAGCTGGACCAACCGTATTTATTTGCGATGAATGTGTAGAGCTTTGCATGGACATTATCCGTGAGGAGAACAAGTCAACTTTTGTAAAAGATGGAGATGGGGTCCCTACACCCCAGGCTATCTGCGATGTTTTAAATGATTATGTAATCGGACAGTCTCAAGCAAAAAGAATTCTTTCGGTTGCAGTCCACAACCACTACAAGCGCCTTTCACACGACCAGAAACACGGTGAAGTGGAACTTGCAAAGTCGAACATATTGTTAATTGGTCCAACCGGTTGTGGTAAAACGCTGCTAGCACAGACGCTTGCAAGGATTATAGATGTACCATTTACAATGGCCGACGCGACAACACTTACTGAAGCGGGATATGTTGGAGAGGACGTTGAAAATATTATCCTCAAGCTTTTGCAAGCTGCTGACTACAATGTTGAGAGGGCTCAACGCGGGATCGTTTACATAGATGAGGTAGACAAAATAAGCAGAAAAGCGGATAACCCATCAATTACGCGAGATGTATCTGGTGAGGGTGTGCAACAAGCGCTCCTGAAAATTATGGAGGGAACCATAGCGAGTGTTCCACCTCAGGGTGGAAGAAAGCACCCACAGCAAGAGTTTTTGCAGGTGGATACAACGAATATTTTGTTCATTTGTGGAGGGGCGTTCTCGGGATTGGATCAAATAATCACCAATAGAAGTAAAGGTTCGTCAATTGGCTTTAACGCCGAGGTTAGTTCTCCTGATGACCGCCGAACCGGTGATGTGTTAAGAGAGGTTGAGCCGGAAGATTTGTTGAAATTCGGCTTGATTCCAGAGTTTGTGGGGCGACTGCCGGTGCTTGCAACACTTGAAGATTTAGATGAGGAGGCTTTGGTAGATATATTAACTAAACCTAAAAATGCCCTCACAAAACAGTATCAAAGACTTTTCGAGATGGAAAAGGTAAGGTTGGAGTTTCGTGACGAGGCTCTAAAAAGTATAGCCGTTAAAGCTATCGAGAGGAAAACAGGAGCGAGGGGGTTAAGATCAATATTGGAAACAATTCTTCTCGATTCCATGTTTGAGCTTCCGGAAATGAACGATGTGGAAGAAATAATCATCAACTCAGACGTCGTTGAAAATGGCAACAAACCAATCTCTGTCCATTCAGAACGTAGAGAAGACATAGAAACTAGCGCCTAACATCTTTTGTCCTAAAAGATTTTGCATCCAGCGTCTTGATTTTTTGTAAGTTCGACGCCAACTATTGGTGAGGCGTTGGTCACATATTACATCATAGCAACGGCGATCAGCAGTGAGGTGCAAAGATTATGACTACTACAGATGCGAAATACCCGGTCCTTCCTCTGAGAGATATTGTGGTTTTTCCACATATGATAGTTCCTCTTTTTGTTGGACGGGAAAAATCAATCAAAGCACTAGAAGACGTTATGAACGATGACAAACAGATTCTTTTGACAACACAAAAAGACGCTGCGAATGATGATCCAGGTAAGGAAGACGTGTACCAGATAGGTACTATTGGGACAGTGCTGCAACTTCTCAAATTGCCTGATGGAACAGTAAAGGTTTTGGTGGAAGGCGCTTTCAGAGCCAAAATCTCTAACTTCACCGACAATGAGATGTTTTTTGAAGCACATGCAGAAAGGATTGAAGAAACTGACGGTGATCAGAAAGAGCAAACGGCGCTTGGTAGAGCGGTAGTGGCGCAGTTTGAGCAGTATATAAAGCTGAACAAAAAAATTCCTCCGGAAGTCCTCACCTCTGTTAAGCAGATAGAGGATCCAGCTAAGCTGGCTGACACAATAGCCTCCCACTTGGCGGTAAAAATATCTGAAAAACAGGAGCTGTTGGAGTTGGACAGTATACTGGAAAGGCTGGAAAAAGTTTATGCCCATATGGAAGGGGAAATTGGGGTTCTTCAGGTAGAAAAAAGGATCCGAAATCGCGTAAAAAGGCAGATGGAGAAGACGCAACGAGAGTATTATCTAAATGAACAGATGAAGGCCATCCAAAAAGAGTTGGGCGAGAGCGAAGACGGAAATGACGAACTCAATGACATTGCCGAACGAATAAAGAAGGTGCGGCTCTCGAAAGAGGCTCGCGAAAAGGCAACGGCAGAGCTGAAAAAGTTAAAAAATATGAGCCAGATGTCGGCAGAAGCTACAGTTGTGAGAAACTACTTGGACTGGTTATTAGGTATTCCTTGGAAAAAGAAGTCAAAGGTTAAGAAAGATTTATCTCTAGCGCAACAGATTTTAGATAGAGACCACCATGGTTTGGAAAAAGTCAAGGAGAGGATAGTAGAGTACTTAGCAGTTCAACAAAGAACCGGAAAGGTGAAGGGGCCAATTCTCTGCTTGGTGGGTCCGCCTGGCGTAGGCAAAACATCGCTAGGAAAGTCAATCGCAGATTCGACGGGTCGGAACTTCGTTAGGATGTCTCTCGGGGGGGTGCGAGATGAAGCCGAAATTAGAGGCCATAGGCGCACGTATATAGGGTCTCTACCTGGCAAAATCATACACAGTATGAAGAAAGCAAAGACGTCGAATCCTCTATTTCTTCTAGACGAAATAGATAAATTAGGTAACGACTACAGGGGAGATCCATCATCGGCACTCTTGGAAGTTCTAGATCCAGAGCAAAATAACACGTTTCAGGACCATTATTTAGAAGTAGACTATGATCTGTCAGATGTAATGTTCGTCACAACTGCAAATACCCTAAGAATGCCTCAACCATTGCTAGACAGGATGGAAATAATAAGGCTATCTGGATACACCGAAGACGAAAAAGTCGAAATTGCAAACAAACATCTTATTAGGAAGCAACAAGAACAGCATGGCCTGAAAGAAGGCGAGTGGGAGGTCGCCGAGTCTGGATTACGGGATCTTATCCGTTATTATACTAGGGAAGCCGGTGTAAGAAACTTAGAACGGGAAATAGCTAACCTCGCAAGAAAGGCAGTTAAAAAAATTCTTACCGAGGATACTGAAAAAATAGTTGTGACTGCTCAAAATCTAGAGGAATACTCTGGTGTGAGAAAATATAGATTTGGTGAAGTAGAAGAAAACGACTTAGTCGGAGTAACCACTGGGCTAGCTTGGACTGAAGTGGGGGGAGAAATTCTTTCGATAGAGTCGGTAACTGTTCCTGGTAAAGGAAAGGTAACATCCACGGGCAAGCTAGGCGACGTTATGCGTGAGTCTGTACAGGCGGCCGAAAGCTTTGTTAAGTCGCGGGCATCGTCATTTGGTATCGTGCCAAAGAGTCTTGAAAATAAGGATATTCATGTTCACGTGCCAGAAGGTGCGACACCTAAGGATGGCCCTAGTGCTGGGGTTGCCATGGTTACCTCCATTGTCTCCGTGTTAACTGAGATACCGGTGAAGAGAAGTGTTGCCATGACCGGTGAAATTACACTGAGGGGACGTGTTTTGCCTATCGGAGGTTTAAAGGAAAAACTTTTGGCCGCACTTCGCGCTGGGATCAAAACAGTACTTATACCGAAGGATAATGAGAAAGATTTGGCTGATATACCCGATAATGTGAAAAGTGGCTTAAATATAATACCTGTAAGCGTTGTAGATGAAGTAATTTCAAACGCTTTAACTTCTGAGCCTCTGCCCGTGGAAATTGAAGAGGGTGAACAAGATCAGGCGCTCACAAAAAAGGAAGACGAACCTCGGGGCGAGATAGTTAAACACTAAAAACTGCACGGCTGAGTAAAACAGTAGCACGATACCTTTTTTTCTTTTTTTTTAAGTTTTTGGCCTAGAATCACGCCATTTTTTCTTAACTTAGATTGACGAGGATGTTGTGGGGAATTAAACTGAAGGTATTCGTTTAGGAGTCAGCACAATGCTGTCGCGACCTAAATATTCTTTTTTAACTGGGAAGGGACGTAGCGTGAATAAAAATGATCTAATCTCAAAAGTTGCCGATACCTCGGGGCTTTCAAAAACGGACTCAAGCAACGCGGTTGATGCTGTAATTGAATCCATTATTGGCGCTATGAAATCAGGCGACGACGTGCGTCTGGTTGGATTTGGAACCTTCAGTGTTGCGGACAGAAAGGCTAGCGAAGGAAGAAACCCTCGCACAGGAGAAAAAATTAGTATTCCAGCATCAAGGCAGCCAAAATTCAAAGCTGGTAAGGGTCTTAAGGACGCTTTAAATTAAAGGTATTGGGCGCTTAGCTCAGCTGGGAGAGCATCTCGTTTACACCGAGAGGGTCGGCGGTTCGATCCCGTCAGCGCCCACCAGAATTATTTTTAAAGTTGTGGTTACTAGAGTTAACTGTTTAATGTGAAGACACACAGCACTTTAACTCGGTAGCACTCCATGGGGGTGTAGCTCAGTTGGTTAGAGCGCCGGCCTGTCACGCCGGAGGCCGCGGGTTCGAGTCCCGTCACTCCCGCCAATTTAGTAGAAAGTCTCGTAATTCTTTATAAAATTAAGAATAATAGACCGGGATTTAATCTTATCCATCCCATCTCATTTTTCAGCAAACTGCGTTAAGGGTACGGGCAAAAGCCGCCATGAGTGAAACCGATTTTGGAGCCCTGATTCCAGTTTTCTTGCTCGTTGTTATGGTTTTAGCGGGAGAACGGTTCCGTCATACTTGGCGGTTGAGATCAGAAAAATGGGTAGCTAAGGCTTGGATATATGGCCTCTTGGTAGTAATCACCTTTTTCTCTCTCGCGTTTTATCCATTTACCAGCAATTATTGATAGGTAAGAAGAGTTCACTTACCAAATTGGTATTCTGTTTTGGTTGATTATGGCTATAACTTTCGGCATCCTCGGACCGATTTTAACGGACTATTAGGATCGAATTGCTTGCCGCAAAAGGTGCATTTATCATCCCCAGAAATTGCATTAAGCCCACCGCAGCTACCTTTGATTGTTTTTCCCATTAGAATTGTTCCGAGGGACATACCAAATAACACAATCGAAAGTATTATAAATGTAAGTATAAAAACGTCCAATTTCTTATGCCATTACCTTTGAAATATTGTTTACTCGTTCGTTTTACTGTTAAGAACGGCATCTTTAAAATGCCTACTTGAGACCGAATGGAAGTTAGCACCTTTTCGTAATATAAAAAAGACTGCTAGGTTATTTTTTTCGGCTATGACAAGCCCTTTTTTTGCTCCTAATACCATCATAGCCGTTGCCCAAGCATCCGCATTCATTGCATTCTCGGCTAATACCGTGACAGATGCTGTTTGGTGCGAAATAGGCCGGCCGGTTTTCGGATCAATAATATGAGAATATCGACGATTGTCTTTTTCAAAAAAATTCCTATAGTCTCCAGAAGTCGCAACGGCCTTATTAGAGATGCGTAAAATGACATCGACTTCTCCAAACCTCTGGTCTGGTTTTTCTATGCCGATAATCCACGGACTTTCGGGCCCTTTTTCACCAGAAGCATAGAGATCACCACCTATTTCAACAAGAAAGTCACTAATACCTCTCGCTTTAAGTGAAGTGGAGATTTGATCTATAGCAAACCCTTTGGCGATACCAGAGAGGTCAACTGATGCTTCGTCAATTTTTTTCCTAAGAGTAAGGCGCTTTTGATCCAGAACTAAAAGACGTTTTTGTCCTACGGATTTAAGAGCAGTTTCTATCTCTTGTTCAGAAGGTACCCTCTTTACGTTTTTTCTCCCAAAGCCCCAAATGTCTGTCAACGGCATTAGTGTTATATCGAAGGCCCCTTCACTTTGATCGTGAATTTTATTGGCTCCGCTTAAGATTTTAGCTAACGTAACAGTTATTGAGATGGGATCTGTTTTTCTCAAGTAATTGAATTTAGATATTGACGAGGATTTATCCCAATTTGACATTTCCAAATTGACATTATCCAGAATGGTTTCGACCTCCTTGTGGATCATTTGTCCGAGCCTCTCGGCATCATGATGTTTTATGGAAACATTGTATGTTGTTCCCATCGTCGTGCCCCGTAATGTCACAAGTTGTTTTTGATCTGATTCTGAACCGCACCCGTGCAAATTTAAGGTCAGGAACAAGAGTAGTACCGGAGGCAAGGCTGAGGACAGTTTGGCGTGTAAAGAGAAAAAGTTAAAATTTACCGACTTCAGCGACGAAATGTAGCGTTTACAGAGGTACTTTTGAAGCATATACAAAAACCAATATTTTGAATGAAAAATCAGTGGAAAATCAGTTGCCATGTCGGTAAAAAATTATATGTTATATCATAAAGAGTGTAGTTTGTAAGAACCAATAGGTAGTTAGCTGTACAGCGCCATATGAAAAAGGCTGCTGCCAGCTGTAGAGAACGGGGGATTGACTTAAATGGCTGACTTTAGGCTTAAAAAAGGGCTAGATGTGCCCGTAGCCGGGGCCCCTGAACAATATATCA
>PCAV01000129.1 GCA_002730675.1 Rhodospirillaceae bacterium
CTCTCTCATGCCATGGCCTATCCTTATTTTTAAGTTTACCACTTTCACGTTCATCCAGGGATATTCTCTTAACTTGCACAGAGCCGCTCTTACCACCAAACTGAAACTTCGTATCCTGATTAACAACTTTTCGCGCTGTTCCGTAGGGTCCATTTACTACCTTATCCATACCTTTTAGTATGGTTCGAAGATGTTGCGGATTTAATTGAAGGGATTTCGCTTTAAGGGTTTTTGCATTTTCATTTCGCAGCAATCTAGGCGAAACAGAGCGCCCTCCATTTACTAAGCGGCAAGTCATTACCGCCAACTGCAATGGTGTACAAAGAATAAAACCTTGCCCAATACTCGTAATCAGTGTTTCACCTGCATGCCAAGCCTGGCCGAATGTTTTCCTTTTCCAAGCAGGCGTAGGTATAAGACCTCGATTTTCTCCAGGAAGACCAAAATTAAAAGTTTCTCCAAAGCCAAATCGCGCAGCCATCTCTCCTATCCGCTTAATACCAACACGTTTTGCTAATTCATAAAGGTAGACATCACAGCTTTGTTCGATAGCCTGTACCATATTTAACCAACCATGGCCATCCTTCTTCCAGCAATGAAAACGACTATCACCAAACTCAATCATTCCCGAGCATTGTACTTTTGTCTCTCGATGTGCGATACCTGCTTCTAATGCTGCAAGACACACAATCATTTTAAAAGTAGACCCAGGTGAATATTGCCCAGAAACTGCCTTATTTGTCATAGGTGACCGTGGATTAGAAAGTAGGTTTTCCCAGTCAGCCGCATTCAATCCGCTCGAAAATGAGTTTGGGTCAAAACCAGGAGTGGATGCTAATGCCAACACATCTCCATTAAATGCGTCCATAACGACAGCAGCACCACTTTCTGGTGCCAACACATTACCTTTGTAATCGATGTTAACATAACCATTCACCGGATCGGTTCCTAGAGGTAAATTGCGTCCCTCGCTCAACGCTCGTTGAATTCTAGGATCATCCACAGGAATATAAACTGAATTACCTCGAGCCAACCTCTTCGTTGAAAAACTTTGCAGACTGACATCAATAGTCAGTTCTACGTCACGACCCATTTGGATCTCTTCACCAGGAAGCTTTCGTATTATCCTACCGAGCGCATTTACCTCAACTTGCCTTTGTGCAGCCCTTCCGCGCATTTTCGAGTCAAACGATTTCTCTATACCACTCTTACCAATTTTGAAACCAGGTAATTCAAGCAATGGATCACCCGTTTTTTCCGACTGTGAAATAGTCGCAACATAACCAGTAAGGTGGACCGTCAAATCTCTAAAAGGATAATGACGCGTTTGGCCAATATCTATTTTTATACCCGGCAAATAGGGTGTTTGGATTGCTACCGCCGCTACCTCTTTACGTGACAAATTTTCAGATACTAGCACTGGAACAAAGCTGCGTTTTTTCTTTGTTTCAGTTAATATCCTCTCGACGGTTTGTGGACTAATCTTGATAATCTCCTGCAGCATTCTAATAGTTTCAGCGACATCTTTTGTCTGCTCTGACACTATTTCAAGCCTAAAATTATCTTTATTAGTAGCAAGTGGGATACCATTGCGATCAAGAATTCGTCCTCTTACTGGAGGTAAAAGCTCAAAATTAAATTGGTTGTTTTCTGATAAGGTTCGATACTTATCTGCCTCTTCAATTTGAAGAAAATACAGCCGCCCCGCAAGCGCAGCAAAAAGGGAAAACTTTACACCTCCCAAAATAGCTGTTCTTCTACTTATTAGTTTTTGAAATTCCTGACGTTTTCGTTGCTTCATTTTGGATGCCTGGTTTACACTGCTGCTGTTCTTTGGATATGAGATAGCAACCAATCCAATATAGGAAAGCTTATTACTGTCATAATATACTGTATGGCAAACGGTCCTGAGCCTGCATATTGCAAAGAAACAAAAGAGGTTATTGCCCAAGCAACTAAAAACGTGAGTCCAGAAACTAAACTAAAGATCCCCCAAATTAGATGAAAAGGTTTCAATAAAACGTTTTTTTTCTGCCAAGATGAAATAGCAAAAACTATAAGAAATAAAATTGGAGTAAACCCTAAACTTGCGCCAATAAGTATGTCAGAAATGACGCCTAAAATAATCAGTGTTACAACATAGAAACGACCTTGACGATGCAACGACCAATAGAAAACAGCTGATAAACAAAGAAATGGTGAAATTACAGAATTTCCAAAAATATTTTGAGGTTGTACGCTTAAAATTACTAGAAACAAGATCGAAAGCTCAGGAATAATCTTTTTAAAACTCTCAAAAAGCCTTTGGGAAACGACCACACGCATTGAGTTAGTCTGATTGATTGTTTAAGTACTGAGATAGGTCATCCGCAAAACGATAATCCAATACTCTAATATAATCGAGTCTGCTCCAATCCACTAACGAGCTAACTATCACCCTTGGACCATCTATTTCTTCTATATAGCCTATCGGGATATCTGGTGGCAGAAGCCCACCATGCCCGGATGTTACTATCCTGTCCCCAACCGCTACAAGGGAGTCACTCGGCATAAATTTAAGTTTAAGAAGACTGGTATTATCACCCGCCATGATGGCTGGATCACGCGTATTCTCAGTTACAACTGGTATTTGAGAATTAATATCCGTAATCTGGAGCACGCGTGAGAAGCTGCCTGCCACCTCAACAATGATACCTACCAGCCCAAATTCGGACATAACTGCCTGCCCTAAACGGGCACCGTTATCTTGGCCAACATTAATCAGCATACTTTTTACAAAGGGCCCTCCCGAATGCGTAACCACACGCCCAGTAATAATTTTTGTATCAGGAAAATTCACAAAATTCGTTTGCTCTCTCAACCTTTTGTTTTGGGCTAAGAGACCTTGGGTCATGATAAGTTCTGCTTGCAAGTCCCTCACCTTAATCTCTAGAGCCCTCGCCGCTTCATGAGCTTGGCTCAACTTTGTGAAGTCATCGACGAAATTAGAGATTGATTTAATTGGATGAAAGATAGTTTGAGTTATTGGCAGAACAGCATCTGTTAAGCCTAGTCGAATTTCCTTGACGTACCCTACTCCTCCACGATCCAGCATTATAAAGAGGATGCAGGCTACAATACCTACAGATAAGAAAAATTTTTGCCACCAGGCTTTTAGTGGCTTGACAATGCTTGAAAATAAGACTGGTTTCCTAGCCATTGAATAACCTTTACTACCCACCTAGTGGGTTCGTCTAATACGCGCCAATTAAAACGTTCCTAAGCACTTTCATTTCTTCAAGACATCTTCCTGTCCCTAGTGCTACGCACGACAATGGTTCATCTGCAATTGATACAGGGAGCCCAGTCGACTCCCTCAAAACTACATCCATGTTTTCTAAAAGTGCGCCTCCGCCCGTCAAAACGATACCCTTATCAACAATATCCGCGGCCAGCTCAGGTGGTGTTTGCTCTAATGCGACTTTAACTGCTTCAACTATTTGACTAACTGGTTCTGCTAGACTCTCTGCTATTTGATTCTGATCAATAATGATCTCCTTGGGAACGCCGTCCCTGAGATCTCTACCCTTTATCTCGAAAGTGCTGGGTTCGGCTTTATTTACCGGACAGGCAGAACCCACTTCTTTCTTTATCCTTTCAGCACTACTCTCCCCGACAAGTAAGTTATGATTGCGCCTTATATAAGCTATTATTGCATCATCCATTTGGTCACCACCAACCCTTACGGACCTTGAGTAAACGATGCCGCCCAGCGAGAGGACTGCTACCTCCGTAGTACCTCCGCCTATATCTACCACCATTGAACCAGTTGGTTCAGTTACCGGTAGATTTGCACCAATTGCCGCAGCCATTGGCTCTTCGATGAGAAAGACTCTTCTGGCACCGGCACTTTCAGCTGATTCTTGTATTGCTCTCCTCTCGACAGCTGTAGAACCCGACGGAACACAAATTATGACTTGTGGATTAGCAAATGTTCTACGATTATGAACCGTACGAATAAAGTGTTTAATCATCTCCTCCGCCACCTCGAAATCGGCGATCACACCGTCTCTCAGAGGTCTTATCGCTTGGATATTACCAGGAGTCCGACCAAGCATACGTTTTGCTTCATCTCCAACTGCCAAAACTTGGGTTCTGCCACGCACTGTAGCAATTGCAACTACTGATGGTTCATTTACAACTACGCCGCGGCCACGAACGTAAACAAGGGTGTTTGCGGTACCCAAATCTATCGCCATGTCAGCCGATAAAAGTCCAAAGAGATCTGTAAACATTTAACTCAGTCCATTGATGAAATATTCCAACTAGGTCTCAAACGTTTAGACGCATTTAAAACCAAAGGGATAGTTTTACATCTCAGCCTAGTATGTTATCACGAAACGGTAATAAACCAAAATCGAAAGTGCCTAAAATAAGCTCACAAAAAACAAAACGCCACTGCTATTTAAGTTTTATTATTCTGTAAACCAATCCCACTCCCGCGCGCTATTGCGACTACACCTCCGCGAGTGATTTCCGTTTTTCCTAATCCGGACATTAACTCTATGAAAGCGTTTAATTTCTTCGGGCTTCCCGTAAGTTCAAACACAAAGCTATTTAATGTACTGTCGATAGCACGCGCCCGAAACATGTCGGCAATACGAAGCGCTTCAATACGACTTTCCCCGGCGTTTACAACTTTAACAAGAGCCAACTCCCGCTCCAGACAAGGGCCTTGAACCGTAAGGTCTTCAACCATGTGCACCGGAACTAAACGATCCAAAAGAGCTTTAATCTGTTCGATAACCATATCGGTACCGGAAGTAACGATCGTAATACGAGAGTACCTTTTAACAGAGTCTATTTCAGACACAGTTAAGCTTTCAATGTTGTACCCCCTACCCGCAAAAAGGCCTATGACTCTTGCTAGCACACCAGGCTCGTTGTCGACTAAAACTGCGATCGTATGCCTTCTGTCTGAGTTGGGCTTTTGTGAACTCAACAGTCTCCTCCTTTTAACCGATTAGGAAGTTTAACCCTATGTTCTAACTACTAGTTATTAATGATCAAACTAATGCCATTCCTTCAGCAGACGTTTTAGAGTTTTCCGTATCTTTAGCACTCAGGATCATCTCATTATGTGCGGCACCAGACGGTATCATCGGGAAGCAACTTTCTTCTTTTTGAACGCGGATATCGGCAATAAAAAATGTCTCTGAACTAATCATTCGGTCAATTACCTCATCTAAATCATCGACCGTCTCCGCAACCATACCAGTTCCCCCAAAAGACTGCGCTAATTGGATAAAATCGGGCAGTGACTCAGTATAGCTTTGGGAGTACCTGCTACCGTGATTTAATTCCTGCCACTGCCTTACCATACCCATCCATTGATTGTTAATAATGAAAACTTTTACTGGCAATCGATATTGAATAATCGTGGAAAACTCCTGCATATTCATTAATATCGATGCATCTCCGGCTATATCTATTACAAGCGCATCAGGATGAGCGACCTGAGTTCCCATAGCCGCCGGCAGGCCATAGCCCATTGTTCCTAGTCCTCCAGACGTCATCCATCTATTTGGTTTATCAAAGCCAAAATATTGGGCAGCCCACATTTGGTGCTGGCCAACCTCAGTACTAATAAACACGTCTCTATTTTGCGTCTTTTCAAAAAGCCTTTTTATAGCAAACTGAGGTTTTATAATTTTCCCATCTTGTTCAAATTTTAAGCATTCCTTAACTCTCCAAGAGTTGATTTCACTCCACCACAATTTAAGACTATCTGCTCTCGGAGATAATTTTTTCTTTTTCCAATAATCAATCATTATTGCTAAAACACGCCCGGCGTCACCAAGAATAGGTATATCTGCCAAGACATTTTTGTTAATTGACGATTTGTCTATATCTATGTGTATTTTTGTTGCGTGCGGAGAAAATGCATCGATCCTTCCGGTTACTCGGTCATCAAATCGAGCACCGATATTTAACATTACATCGCAATTATGCATTGCTAAATTTGCTTCGTATGTACCGTGCATCCCCAGCATTCCAAGAAAATTTGGATTGGACGCAGGGAAAGCTCCCAAACCCATTAGTGTTAAAGTGACGGGAAACCCAGTTATTTCTGCAAATTCTTGAAGAAGCTTACAGGCTTCTGGTCCTGAGTTTATCAGGCCACCGCCCCCGTAGATAATTGGGCGTTGGGCTTTAGCAAGCAGTTCTGCAGCTTGTTCAATTTTCGTTGTATCACCATCCTTTTTAGGCTGATATGCACATGGTCTAACATCTTTTGGAGCAAAGTACGGAGCGTCGGCAAATAATATATCTTTCGGCAAATCCACTACCACTGGTCCTGGCCGACCGTTGGCAGCCACATAAAATGCTTCGTGCATAACGTCCGATAATTCATCAGATTGTTTTACCAGATAATTGTGCTTTGTACATGCTCTAGTAATTCCTGTCGTATCGGCCTCTTGGAAAGCATCTGTTCCAATTAAGTGCGTTGGAACCTGGCCTGTTAAGCAGACTATAGGGATGCTATCCATGAGAGCATCCGTCAATCCTGTTACAGCATTGGTAGCGCCGGGGCCAGATGTTACGAGCACTACACCTATTTTTCCAGTTGATCGCGCGTATCCTTCTGCAGCGTGCACCGCCGCTTGCTCGTGGCGAACTAAAATATGTCGGAGGTTATTAGTTTTAAAAAGTTCATCATAGAGGGGAAGTACAGCACCTCCAGGATAACCAAAAATTACTTCAACTCCTTGATCCTGCAGAGCTTTAACAATTACCCCAGCACCCGAGAGATGTTCTGATGGTTTTCTAACAATATTTGATTCGCCTGTCATTTACCGTTTTTTCTTTAAGGGTTTCGCATTAGGTATTTATTGCCCGAATCATCCGAACGATTCGTGGCCAAAAGCATTACCTTAATCCAGTAATAGCGTCAATGAAATATCGAGTTTCACAGAGGTTTTTAATGGTCAATCTTTCCAATTATTGCGCAGATAGCCTCTAAAAGAATTTTGCAGGAAAGATTTAGCTGGAAAATTATCTATATCTTTCGCAAATAGATATTACCCAAGAAAATTGACTATTTTTTCAAAACAATCCGACACTGTTTTTCTACAGCACAGATCTTGAATTAAAAAATCTTCGTCGAATTGATGACGAAACCAAGTTAACTGCCTTTTTGCATACCGACGAGTTGTCCGCTGGGCTTGCTCTATAGCCTCACTGAGTTTGAGTTCGCCCTTGGTATATTTAATTAACTCAAGTAAGCCAAGTGTTTTCGATGCGGGTAGCTCAGGGCTAGCAGTTATAAAGTTAAGTGCTTCTGCTTCTTCTATAGCCCCCAGTTCAACAAAGTCCAGAAACCTTTTATCGCATTTGGAATATAGGACCTCTCTTTTTGGCATCAAGCAAACTTTGAAAAACTTATCCTTAGATCCCGTCTCCCTCGACTGTTCATGCCAATAGGAAAGGGGTTTAGTTGTTGCTGTAAATACTTCCCATGCTCTTAACAAGCGATTTGTATCACCTAATTTAATCCGACAAGCGGAAACAGGATCATTTTTTAACAGTAACTCTCTAAAATTTTCGTTCCCCAGTTCCTCTAATTTTTCTCTTGCCTCTAATTTTATAGAAGGGGGTATATCTGGAATAGGCGATAATTCATTTAGCAAAAACTTTATGTAAAGCCCTGTTCCGCCACATATGATAGGAAGATGCCCGGAGAGATCGCATTCCTTAATCGTTTCGAGTGCCATTTTCCTCCAAATACCAAGGGTACAAGGCTTAAAAATCGACATCACCCCATATAGGCGATGCGGAGCCTGTCGATAATCATCTGACGTTGGTCTACCCGACAAAACCTTTATCTCGCGGTATATTTGAACCGAGTCAGCATTGATAATCACACCTTTAAATTTTTCAGCCAAATTCAACGCGAGGCTCGACTTTCCAGAACCGGTCGGGCCGCAAATTATTACTGCTTTCATGTATTAGTTACCCGTCAAGAAATATAGACATTTATTATCACATTGAGGCATAAATGAACTATGACACTTGTCCTTACACTTACTTCAGATCGCTTAATATACCGATTACATCCTGAATTAGTTCATGAAGTGGAGCAATTGTTATTTTCAAAAGGCGCAACCAGTTATTCCAATTGTTGGTTGGCTCAAGGGATGGCAGCGGAAATAAATTTTGATGGTATTCCCAGCGACGTCGCACTTGAATCAGTGGAATTATTTTTAGAACGAGTTCCTGTAGATAAAAACATCCAAAAAAACGTAAATAGACGCAAAAAGATGCTCTTAGCTGATATGGACTCCACGATTTTACAAATAGAAACACTTGATGAAATTGGCCATGCCATTGGCAAAGCAAGCGAAATAGCTGACATAACGGAAAAAGCCATGAACGGAGACATTGACTTTGAAACTGCCTTAAGAAATAGAGTTAAATTATTAGCAGGCCTTAATATAAATCAATTGATCGAATTTGCACTTGAGAAACTTTTAATAACTCAAGGCGCCAGCACATTAGTGAAAACAATGAGAGCCAATGGAGCTACCACAGCTTTGGTATCAGGGGGCTTCACAGTAATCACGGAAATCATTAGGGAAAAACTTAATTTTGATCTTTGTTATGGGAACACTTTGGTTGTCGATTCTTCCATTGTTACAGGTAATTTAAAACCACCCATAATCGATGGAGATGCAAAGGCAGCAATACTTGACAAAGAATGCAAAAGATTAGAAATACCAAAGTGCGAAACTTTAGCTGTTGGAGACGGAGCAAACGATATTCCCATGCTTGCAGAGGCCGGTTTAGGCGTCGGGTTCAGGCCCAAGCCAGTAGTGAAAAACTACGCTTCCAATATAATTGAACACTGCGACCTCAGGGGCATTTTGTTCCTACAGGGGTTCGCGGAGAACGAGTTTCTCACATAAAGCTATAATGCATCGAGACAATCCGGTTACCATAAGACAGATTATTCAGTGACACGCAAGCCAAGAAATCTTATAGACCCCTGCCGATTAATTGTGAAAAGAACCGATTTTTTATTCTTTGACTTGATAATTTTCGTTATTAGCATTTTAACTGCTACGGCTGTTCGTACCTTGGTTTGATCAACTTCAACTAGCACATCACCTAAGCGAACGCCCTTCTCTGCAGCTAAACCGTTTGGATCCAATTGTGTAACAACCACACCCTTAGTGTTGGCCTCGATCGAAAATTTCTTTCTTAACTTCGAGTTCATATCCTCCAACGATAGGCCCAGTCGATCTAACTTGACTGACTTGGGTTTTTTTTCGTCTTCGTTGTTAGGCGAGTCCGATGCCTTTTTTACTGCATCTTCTTCAAGTTCACCTATTCGGACTATTATTTTCATTTTCTTGCCGCTTCGCCATAGCTCGACGGGCACATCTATACCGATAGGTGTTTCGGCTACAATCCGAGGTAACCGCCTCATCGCTTCAACCTTTTTACCGTTAAAGGTCAGAATGACGTCTCCTGCTTTAATACCAGCTTTTTTTGCAGGACCGTTTTGCGAAACTTCAGCTACTAACGCACCAGATGTATCTTTGAGGCCGAAGCTGTCTGCAATTTCATCCGTTACCATCTGAATTCTGACCCCAAGCCAACCCCTCCTAGTACGGCCAAAGTCTCTCAATTGGACAATGACTGGTTTAGCAAGTCGCGAAGCTACTGCGAACCCTATTCCCACGGACCCACCACTTTGAGAAAAGATAGCAGTATTGATACCGATAACTTCCCCTTTCAGATTAAATAGAGGACCTCCAGAATTACCTTTGTTGATGGACGCGTCGGTTTGAATGAAATCGTCATATGGTCCTTGATTTATATCTCGACCTCTCGCAGAGACGATCCCTGCCGTAACGGTACCACCCAAGCCAAAAGGGTTACCTATTGCCACAACCCAGTCCCCAACTCGAAGCTTATCTGAATCACCAAAAGCCACAGCCGAAAGTTTTCTTTTACCAGGATCTATACTTAAAACGGCTAAATCTGTTTTAGGATCGCGGCCAAGAATCGTTGCTTTGAATTCAGTTTCATCTTGCAACCTTACCTTTACCTCATCTGCATCAGCGATGACATGATTATTAGTAATGATTATACCAGATGAGTCGATTATGAAACCCGATCCAAGAGAGCGCGCGCGCCGGCGGGGCTTTCCATTGTTTGGAACCTCGCCTTTTCGCCCGTTTCGCTCCATGAAATCCTTGAAGAATTCCTCGAAAGGCGAACCTGGTGGGAATTGTGGGAAGTTATGACGTGGATTACCGCCCTGCTCTACAATCTGAGTTGTAGAGATATTAACGACTGACGGCAGTAACTCTGCCGCTAAGTCGGCGAAACTTTCGGGCAAAGCGTTTGCCTCTGAACGTGGATGAAGCGATAGCACGAGCACAAAAAAAAGCATCTTA
>PCAV01000130.1 GCA_002730675.1 Rhodospirillaceae bacterium
ATCAGTTACGATGATTTTTCAAATGCTGTGCTTAAGTTGCCGCAGAGTGTGCTGGACGGGACTGAAAATTTATATTTGAAGACTAGAGTGGGTACTACTGATGGAGTGGTCCCAGGTAGCGACAACATCCGCTTAGTTTATTCGCAGATAGTAGATTTTGATGTGAATTTGAACCCTCAAGATGCGATAGGTTCACCCGCCAACGATGTTGCTGAAATATCCAGCGAACAAGCCTCACTTGGGGAAGGAGATGATCTCCTGTTTGTTAGTTCATCAGGTAGTGGGGATCTAAATGGTGGCGTGGGTACAGATACAATCAACTTTTCACAATTGTCCGAAGACAGTGATGTAATTGTTGACCTCAATATGGGCACTGCCTTCGTGTCTGACCCAAATGATCCATCAAATAATTCAACTGAAGGCAATCGGCAAATTGCTGGATTTGAGAGATTTGTTGGCTCAGATGGAAATGACACAATTGTTGGGTCTGAAAACGATACCACCGATTTAATTTTGCATGGTGGTGAAGGAGATGACTATTTAGTGGGTGGAGCTGGAAATGACCTTTTGCTTGGTGGAATTGGCAATGACGTATTGGATGGCGGTGAAGGCTCAAACACTTTCGTCATTGTGGCCAATGAAGGCGGTGACACCATTGAGAATTTCAATAGTGGTGACAAGATCATCTTCGCCAATTTTGGCATATCGGCTCCAGAAAATGGAAATGTCCCCAGTGAAGTAGAAGTTTCTAGATTAATTCCAGAAGATGAAAACAGTGACTGGGTTATTTCGGTATCAAAAACCTCTAACTCAAGCTCCATTTCCTCATTTGTCGTATTATCTGGTTCGAACGAGCTCTATTCTACCAGTAGCGATCTCTATGGTGATTTAAACAGTTTCATTGAGTTTCGCGATAACCTGCAGATAACTGGGATCGATCCCTTTGCTGGAGATGTTCAGCTGCCAATACCGGCGCTGGATATCATTAATGATTTAAATGAACGTGATAGCTTTTTCGGGTCAGATTTCAATTTGGACGACATTTCTGGAGCGCTTGGGGTAATCGCTGATGCTCGTTTTGAACAAGCATTTTTAATCGATGACACGCTCACTAATTTAGAAAGCGCGCGGATAGACGGCTTTTCTCAAGCAATAGATCATGGTTTATACCGCGGAATATCTGGCTCCTCTGGCCACGACACCATTGTAGCGAGTGATACAGACTCAGTCCTTTTTGGCGGTGATGGTGGTTTCGATAGGCTCGTTGGTGGCTCTGGAAATGATTTGCTTCTTTCGACGGCGACCGGATCCGGTGAAAACCTGACAGAGGATGATAGAATGGACAGCCTGGTCGGAAGTGCCGGCTCGGATACCTTTATGTTGATTAATCCTTCCGAAATTAATGAAACCTTAAACCAGATTTACAAAGTAAAAATTGAGGATTTCAACAGAAATGAAGGTGACCGAGTTTTGCTTGCTGGATATGGAGATGGCGACGAAATAGCACTGTCAGATGTGGATGCAGAGACTAATATCCAACAGGCTTCAATAGGGTCGGATGTAAACACCAGTATGACTATATATTTTGATCTATCGTTTGCTAGAGAGTTTGACGCGAACTTTGCTCTTAGAATGGCAGACTTCGATAAAGTCGACATTTAATGTCTTACAGTCAGTGCATCCGGCGGTTGGTTTTTTTTTGCATCGTTACTCTGCTAGCGATGAATGCATTTGCACAATCAACTAAAGAAGATGGGACGCCAGCCTCGATAGAGGCAATTGGCGTGGATATGATTAACTTGCTCGATGGTTTAGTAAACGGAGAGCGAGACCCAACTGTCCGATTGCCCTTGGATCCTGTAATACAAAAAGCCACTGCGGCTGTTGCATCTTCTCCCAATTTTTTGGAGGCACAGGCCAGCCTTGATCTTTTGCTGGCACAAAGAGCTGAAATCGAAGCGGAAACCTCACCTAAAGTTTCAGCTTCAGGGGGCTTTGGTCAAAGAAGCTTTGAATCGACAACAGCATCAGGTGGTACAACAAGCACCACCGGCCAGTATTTATCGCAAAGCCTCAACGTAGACCGCCAATTATTTGATTTTGGATCAAACAATTCTCGGTTAATGGCAAACAAACTAAAAATGAAGGCTGTCGAGGCGCAGATTGATGATGTTCGAGGTCAAATGACTTTCGAAGTTATTTCAGCCTTCTACAATGTTCAGCGATCTTTGCTGCAATTGAGATTGGCCAGAGAGAACCTGCAATCTAGAAAGACGTTTGTGAACTTCATTAGAGAGAGAGCCAATCTCGGGGCAAGTAGTTCAGCTGATGTTGTTCGAGCGGAATCAAGGGTCGCCGACGCCTTGGACCTTATGTCTGCAGCACTTCGGAATCTCTCTCAGGCCCAAGCAAAGTATCGTCAATATTATTCAGAAGAGGCAACACCGTATGCCTTGCCTCGTGAAATACCTGTCATTGATATAGATCTGCTTTATTTGGATGATTACTTGGCAAGAAACCCAGCCATCATTAAGGCTGACAATGAAGTCCGGGCAGCAAGACACAGTTTGGATGCAGTAACGAAAAGTGAGATGGGCGTTTTGTCGATTGAGGGTAGCTTTGGCTACACTAAAAATCCAGGAAGCAACAATTTTTTAAATGACCGGAAAATTGGTCTCACTTTTAGCCGCCAACTTTATTCTGGAGGTGCATCGGAGGCTCGCGTTGATCAAGCCAAGGCTAGTTTAGAACAAGCAAAGTTGTCATCGCAAAAGGTAAGGATCGAGGTCTCTAGAGAAATAAGAGACGCTTTTGCCAATTATCAGGGTAATGTAGCAGCTGTTGATTCGCGCATGCTTGTGTTCAACGGAGCAAAAGACTCCTATTCAATTACCAAAGAACTCTATTCTTTTAGTAGGATCAGCTTGTTTGAGGTGCTCTCCGCTCAAGAACAATTATTTAATTCTGGGCGACAGTTGATTGACAGTATCGTAGATAGGGCCATTTCGAAATATCAATTACTTCGCATTACTTATGAACTGCAGGAGCAATTAGATTATTTTGGAAACTAGCAACGACACACAAACATACAAGCATCCACTTGCGGATATCGGTGCAATGATCACTGCTTCGATGTCGCAGTCTGTTGCTGCTGCTGAATTTAGGGCGCTAGATTATGTTGATCTGGATGATTGGAGCGTTGCTGACTTAATCGCTTTGTTTGGAGCACGTGGCATTGGTGTTGAAAAACTAAAGTGGATTGAAATAAAAAAAGCATTATCTCGTGATGGCTCAAATGAAAGCTTGTACATCGCACTGAATGAAGAAGATGTAATTGTTTTTTCTCATGATGAGAGTAGATCCGCCTTTGTGGGTAAATCATTAAGCGAAGGCACTGCACGGGATGGTTCCGAATTAATTCAATTATTTGATGAGAGCTACAATGAGTGGCTCTTTTTAAAATGTGCGAAACGGGTCACTGAAAAACTAGCCATAGTCCCGGGCGTTGAAAAGCATTGGTTTTGGTCAACTATTTGGACGAATAGAAGCCTTTACCTACAATCTGGCCTTGCTGCGTTGCTGACCAATGTTTTTGCACTTGGCGTCTCTCTATTTTCTATGATCGTCTATAATCGAATTATTCCTTCAAATGCGATGAATTCGCTTCTCGTCCTTGTGTCTGGCTTGGTTATCCTGATGCTTGTTGACTATGTGGTGAAAAACATAAGAAACCGATTTTTAAGCGTCGCAGGCGTCAGTTCCGATTTAACCCTTGCAGACCGTCTTTTTGGTCAAGTTATGGACCTGCAGTACAAATCTAGGTCTGGCACAGTTGGATCCTTGGCTAACACTTTGAAGGAATTCGAACACATAAGAGAATTCTTCGCATCAGCTACTTTGACATCAATGATAGATGTGCCCTTCGCCACTATCTTCTTGTTAACCATTTGGTTAGTTGGAGGTTGGATGGTGATACCAGTTGGTATCGGTATTGCTATACTTTTACTTACTACATTCTATCTACAGCCAAAAATGAAGGCTTTAGCCCAAAGTTCGTTTGAGGATGGACAAACGAAACACTCTGTTATGGTGGAATCTCTCACTGGCCTTGAAACACTGAAACTGTTGGGTGCAGGAGGTTTTATGAGAAGGCGGTTGAGAGATGTTCTCGAGCGTCAAGCAGATATTTCGGAACAAACAAAAGCGGGAACCCATTTTTCAACAAACATCGCGCAGACTGTTCAACAATTAGTGCAGATGTCTGTAGTAGCGTTTGGAGCTATTTTGGTATCGCAAGGTGAGTTTGGCTTTGGCGCAATTATCGCGTGTACGATCTTGTCAGGAAAGGCGCTCGCCCCGTTTGCCCAGTTATCTCAATTACTTGTTAGATTGAACCAAATCGGCGTTAGTTATAAAGCACTTGCAGAACTAATGGGTCAGCCTATTGAACACCCACAAGATCACTCATTTCTCCCTAGAAATGGTTTCAAGGGATCAATCGAATTTAAGAATGTGACTTTTACCTATCCTGGACAACAAGAACCTGTCTTAGATGATGTGTCTTTTAAAATTAACGCTGAAGAAAACGTTGCGATATTGGGCCATGTTGGTTCAGGCAAAACAACCATAGGAAGGCTCGTAGCGGGATTGTATGAGCCGGATTCTGGCGTAATTCTCATTGATGGTATAGACATCAGGCAGATAGCGCCCTCAGACCTTCGTGAAAGTATTGGGTTTTCTGCACAGGACACCTGGCTGATGTCCACCACCATCGAACAGAATATTTCTTTGGGTGCGATAACTGCAGACCCAGAAACAATCCTTTGGGCAGGTGATATTTCTGGCGTGTCAGAATTTGCCAATCGTCACCCAGACGGATACAAACTTGTGCTTAAGGAGAGGGGCGAATCCCTTTCAGGGGGGCAGCGTCAAGCAATCGCGTTAGCGCGCGCTTTGGCAAGAAAGCCTTCAATGATAATTCTTGATGAGCCCACCAGCTCAATGGATGCTCGTTCAGAACAGACTTTTGTGAATAAATTCAAAGATTCAAAGCTTTCTGCAACACTGCTGTTGATTACTCATCGAACTTCATTACTTAGCTTGGTCGACAGGGTAATAGTAATGGAGCATGGCCGTGTGGCAGGAATGGGGACGACTGACCAATTTGTAAAAGCTCAGTCGGACAAAAATGTTGCAGCACAGATAGTTCGAAACGCATCTGCTGCACAATTTGGCATTGTGGCTGGGAAAAAGGCTACCCCTGCTCCAAAGAACGAAAACCAAGCAGCGCAAACTGGAACTAAAAATCTAATGAGCTGAAAATGTTTTTAGTAAATGCATTGCTTTTTTTATTTAGGGTCATTTTTTTTATCCCTAAGAAATTGATTCACCTTTTTTGGCGGCTACTCGTTCGTATATTTGATTGGCTTAACTTTTTCTTTAAATTATTTACTGGCAGATCTGAAAATGTAAGCGGTGGTACGAACTTTCTATTTGTAATAACTGTCGCTCTAATTGGTTTCACTGTATGGGCATCAAATTCAGAATTTGATCGAGTAATATCTTCACAGGCCAAGCTAATTTCTTCTGAAAAGCTGCAGACGATACAGCACTTTGAGGGTGGAATAGTTAAAAAAATACATGTTGCGGTTGGGCAACGGGTGAAAAACGGTGATCCTTTAGTCGCGTTAGACCCTTTAGAAACAGATGCGAGTTACCAAGCAAAAAAATCTGAATTCATTCAAGCCTTGGTAAGAGTGCGAAGGTTGGATGCTGAATACAAAAACCTAAAACCAAATTTTGGCGTTGAATTGAAAGAGGTGGCCCCATCTCAAATCACGAATGAGTTGCTACTTTTAGAAGCAAGAACTGAAAGGCTTTCAGCAACGCTTAATTCATTTGATGCTCAGGTAAAGCAAAAGCAAAGCGAACTAAGTGGCGCAAAGAGGACGTTGGCGCTAGTTGAAGAAGAAAGAAAAGTCATCCTTACATTAGTGGATAAAGGCCTCGAACCTAAACTCGAAGCAGTAAGGGCTGAAAAGTCTTATGCTGAAAGTATTTCAAAAGTAAACACGATCGTAGCTGCCATAGAGGAAATTCAGGACAAAAGATTAATAGCAGTTCAAGAAAATAAGGCTGAAGTATTGCAAGAACTTGCGGAAGCAAACTTAGAGTTGAGTAAGCTTGAGCAAGCACTATCTGTCGCTGCGGATAAAACAGACCGAAGTATCATTCGGGCGCCTGTGGATGGAATTGTAAACAGGGTTTTAATTTCTACGATTGGTGGTGTTCTGAAGGCTGGTGAACCCCTAGTTGAGATAGTACCTTTAAATTCAGAGCTGATTTTTGAATCAAAAGTTACTCCGATGGATATTGGATATGTTTTGCCCGGTCAAATTGGTGTGATCAAACTTAACACTTATGATTTCTCAATTTATGGAAGCCTAAGTGGTAAAGTAGAAGTTGTAGGTTCGGATTCAGTCGAGGAAAAAGATGGTCAGTCTTATTTTATCGTTCGCATAAAGCCTGACAGCAACGAAACAACAACGGGCCGTTTACTTGAATTCTTGCCAGGCATGACTGCACAAATTGACATCATTACTGGCCAGCGGTCGGTTTTATCATATATTTCTGCTCCGATTACCAGGACGCTCACAACGGCGTTCACAGAAAAATGATCAATCAACTTACCGCTTCATATAACCAAAACGAAGACCGAGTATTGTTCAAATTCAATACAAAATTATCCGAGGAATACGCCTTTTGGCTTTCTAGAAAAGTAGTGAAAGAAATTATGAATTTAATGCCACGACATACTCAAGAAGGTCTGGCAGTTTTCCAAAAAATTAGAAATGAACGCGTTACTAAGTCTGCTGGAGTTAACAAAGCAACAGAACAAAAGAAAATGTTGCAGAAAGAGAACACCCCTGATCTGAGCCACAACAAATCTGGTGCTGTACAAAAGAAAGATACATTCAAACCGGGTGAGACTTTTCCTCTTGGGGACGCTCCCATCTTGGTTGTGGGTTTTAAACAAAAAGAAAAAGACGATAAACTTGTTCTAGACTTTTTTCTGATTGATGGACGCAACGTTTCTTGGCGGATTTCTAACGCACTTTTTTTAAAATTGCATAGTTTGCTTGAAGCAGTACTTGTTGAAGCAGATTGGGAAGTTAGGGAGCAAGTGTTGCCAATTGGAGGTCGGAAAGGGCTCAATTAGCAAAAATTAAATCCAATAGAAAATTCAATAAAATACTGAATTTGATTGATTTTTGGGATTTGATGGCAGCTATCGCGCTATTGCAGGCCGCCGGTCTCCCTCAGGAAGGCGACAAGCTCGTCGATCCCGTCATTCTTGCGCATTGAGCCGAAGATGAAGGGCCGGTCGCCGCGGCCGGCCAATGTGTCGGCGCGCATCTGCTCGAGATCGACCTCGACATGCGGTGCCAGCTCGATCTTGTTGACGACCAGCATGTCCGATTTCAGCAGCGCGGGCCCTTTCTTGCGCGGGATATCGGCGCCCATGCAGACATCGATCACATAGATCGTCAGATCGACTAGCTCGGGACTGAAGGTAGCCGCCAGATTGTCGCCGCCTGATTCAATCAGGATCAGTTCAAGGCCGGGCAGGGCCTGCTTCAGCTCCTCGATGGCGGCAAGATTGACCGAGGCGTCCTCGCGAATGGC
>PCAV01000131.1 GCA_002730675.1 Rhodospirillaceae bacterium
AAGGCACGGCGGTCTAAAGGATCTATTTGTGACATTCTTTCCTCCGCTATAATTTAGGCAACAAAACATTAGCTCTATTTAAAACGATAAGTGTATTATAAATATAAATAACCTCAGCGAGTCTTAAAACAAAAATCCTATGCCACCAATAAATAAAATCGACCTAACGCGCGAAGCGATAGAAAACGGTAAAATCTATCAAATAATTAAAAATGGAAACTATGGAGTAACTTTCATCTCTGACGAGGAACGTCAAAACTCGTTGAAGGGAATGTTTAATTATCAGGACATAACGAGAGATGTATGGCTATTTGGTTACGGTTCTCTGATTTGGAACCCAGCCATAAATTATTCAGAACGTAGTCCAATGGTGGTGTCTGGATATCATAGAAAATTTTGTCTTGAAACTCATATGGGAAGAGGATCGAAGGATGCACCAGGTCTCATGCTAGGACTTGATGTAGGGGGAAGCTGCCGGGGGATGGGTTATAGATTATCCCCTGACGAAGCGTTTCGAGAGTTAGAAATAATATGGAAAAGAGAAATGGTAACCTCCTCTTATGTTCCAAGATGGCTATTTGCGACAACTGGTGGAAAAAAAGTTAGAGCCATTGGCTTTGTTGTAAATAGAAAAACCGACCGTTATGTGGGCGGTATAGATGACGCTGAAGCTGCACAATATATTTCACAAGGTAGTGGTTTTTTAGGAACGTGCCTCGAATATTTGAATAATACAGCAACCCATCTTACACAAAATGGAATGCCGGACAAATACCTCAATAGACTTCAGACGATGGTCAATCAGCTGAGAGCATTATAATTGCGAGGATGCAATTAAAAATAAGTCCCAGCTAATGTATAGAGATTACCGCCCAGCCCCATCTTATACCTAGACACACCAGCCATTGAGAACCCATCCACACCACCTAAGTCAAACCACTTTACACCCCTTCCTTTTAACTCTTTAATTGCACACCAAAGTAGTAAATTGTTCGCATTTAGAAGACGGCCCTCCTCAGAATTCCAGCCTACATAATACGTTGCGGTTGCACCGTGCTTGAAAACCAATATACCACTCACTGGTTGACGATTTTTAACTGCAGTAAAAATAAGAGTTCCTTGTTTATTCCTTATAGTCAGCGAAATTGCAGATATGAATGGAGAAGCTGGCATTCTAAGCCTTTTGGACTTTCGAGATTCTTCATGTCTCTTGAGCAACCAGTCCAAAGTATCACCCTGATGGGCTAACTTTATTTTTAAGCCGTGTTTCTCGGACTTTTTTAGCTGGTTCCGCCATTTGCTGTCCATTTGACTTAGTAACGCTTCCTCTGTTTGACCCAAATCTAAAAGAACTGAACTATAACCTGTTACAACTTTTCTCATCCGCATTTTGTTGAAAGTTTTGATAATTGGATCACAAAGGGAACTCTCAGGAGTCCAAAAAAGGAGATCAAAATTCCAAAATGAGTAGCGTTGATAAATTAATTCTAGAACCTTGGTTCTTTGATCATCAGATACTTTTTCAAAGAAAAGCGGCCCTCTAACAATTTTTGCTATACGTAAGAATTTAAAAATTCGCCATTCGACGACCTGAACTACGGCCACAGGTAACTTTTTATCATAAATAACCCCGTGAACTGGCTGATATGGCGTCACCCCTGCAAACGCCTGACCATACGACCAAGTCTGTTCAATTGGGAAAGGAGAGATTCTCTCCGTCCATGCATCCCATTGACGTTCATTAACTCCGTCCCAAGAAATAGTGAGCTTCCCATCACTATTTTCGGATCTTTGAATGGAGTTTCTCTTGTCTTTATATCGCTTAGATTCGACCATATTTTAATGAAGCTCAATTACGATGAGTTGTTCAACATTCTAAAATTTTATCTTGTTTTATCTTTGCAAATTTAACAAATTCATAAAAAACTAAAAAATTGTGCAGTGTCATATGTTTAGTCCGTTCAAGAAACCGGTACTTTTCCGAGGCAGACCCGTTCCAGGCCGGCGTTTTACGCTGTTTTCTTTGTTATATTTCACGTCTTTTGTCGCTCTTCCCGTTCTGTCTTTAACGGCTGGGCTCGATTTACTCGGGTGGCTTATAGTGACAAAAGTTTTTAACTCTTCATGCTACGGTATTCTATGTCTTTTTTAAATATAAGCTAATCCACAGTATACTTTTAAACTTTAGGATAAAGGGGTACCTTCAATGGTTATTCTGTGCATCATACGACGATGTCCTTGATAGTCGTTGACCGCCAGATGCCAAGTGGCACGATTATCCCAAAAAGCGATAGAACCTGCTTTCCACTGAAAACGGCACGTGAATTCAGGGCGAGCAGCGTGTGCATAGAGATACTCCAGTAATGGTTTAGATTCTTCATCACTCCAACCTTCGAACCCCAAGGTAAAGCCAGGATTTACATATAATGACCTCCTACCGGTCTCGGGGTGATTAATAACGACTGGGTGTATAGCTTCCTGTGTTGCTGCTTCTGGATTTTTAATTCGCCCAACGGTGTCATCATTACCGTTCGCCGCCCTAGCTGCCCCAAATACGTGCACACTGGAATGGCGTGCACGTAAGTTGCTTAACGTGCTTTTTAATCCATCAGATAACGTTTCATAAGCCTTGTACATACTGGCGAATACGGTATCTCCACCACTTATAGGCACCTCGTGGGCAAATAACATGGACCCTAGAGCTGGCGCGATGTCATAAGAATGATCAGTGTGCCAAGAACCACCAATGTTATTTTTCTGATCAGGTTCTTTAACAACTAAAGCAATTTGTGGATAACCCTCAACCGAAGAAAAAAAGCGATTAGTATTGATTTCACCCCACCGTTTAGCGAACCGAAGTTCATTTTCAGGAGTTAAATTTTGATTACGAAAAAAAATTACTGCGTATTGCCCAAATACTTGTCGGACTTCCGTAAGTTGCTCGTCCGAGATTGCCTCGTTTAAATCAATGCCAGAAATTTCGGCGCCCAAAGCTCCTCCAAGTGGTTTCACTTCGATCGTATTATAGTCGTCAATCATACTTTAATCCTTTGGGCAACAGGTCTGTATTTCTGATAGCAAGCTAAGACCCTTGTCAAAACCAATCAAGGTCTATTACTTTTGATTCTTTATTTATTATATCTCGATTATCTCAACAAACTGGGGAAATAAAGATGATACCTATGTTTAATCTAAACGGACGGGTTGCAATTGTGACAGGTGGCAACGGGGGAATCGGTTTGGGCATGGCAGAGGGGCTAGCGCAAGCAGGGGCCAAAATAGTTCTCGTAGGGCGCAACTCGGAAAAAAATGCTGCTGCTGTCTTGCGATTGGAGAAGCTTGGTGTAGAAGTCTTTGCTATTGAAAAAGATCTCACTGAAGCCAATGCAGGGGCAGAGATCGCCTCAGCCACTGAAGAGAGATTTGGCCAGATTGACATATTAATCAATAATGCAGGTAGCAATATACGGAAACGTCCTGAAGATCTTGAACCAGAAGAATTCCGTTGGGTACTCGAGACAAACTTAACTAGCGCATTCTTATGTAGCCAAGCCGTTTATCCCGCCATGAAAAGAGTAGGAGCCGGGAAAATAATAAATATTGGTTCAATGTATTCTATTTTTGGCGGTGTAGTATCGACTGCATATTCGGTAAGCAAAGCAGGCATTGTCCAGATGACTAAATCAATGGCAACAGCTTGGGCTCCAGAAAATATTCAGGTAAATGCTGTTCTTCCCGGTTGGATTGATACCGAGTTGACGCAAAACGCGAGAAAAGAAGTGGATGGCCTTTATGAGCGCCAACTTGCACGCATACCTGACGGCCGTTGGGGAAACCCTGAAGATCACGCGGGTATCGCCGTTTTTCTTGCAAGCTCTGGGTCAAATTATATAACTGGGACTGCGATACCTGTAGATGGTGGTTTTTCGATTTCTGGCTAACTTATTTATTGTAAACTGTCTTAATATTTGAAAGTAGTCCTACCTAGGTCACAAACTGTTTGGAGATAGATAATGGAGAAGGATCAAAAAATATCTATTGTAACTGGAGCCGGGACAGGGGTAGGCAAAGCTGCCTCTTTAGCGTTGGCTGATGAGGGATGGACTATTGTTTTGGCTGGCCGCAGAAAAGACCCTATTGAAGCCGTGGCGAATGAAATTAAATCTCAAGGCGGCAATGCATCTGCAATTGTAACGGACACATCTGATCATGAAAGCGTAAAAGGGCTCTTCCAAGAAACGAAGCGCATCTTTGGCCGATTGGATCTTTTATTCAACAATGCGGGAACGAATGCACCAGGGCTATCATTAGAAGATTTAAGTCTCGAACAGTGGACTAACGTAGTAAACGTAAACTTAACAGGGGTATTTCTCTGCACTCAGGAGGCCTTTAAACTCATGAAAGTCCAGGACCCAAGGGGGGGACGTATCATAAATAATGGATCTGTATCTGCTCATGTGCCAAGGCCAGGGTCTGCTCCCTATACCGCAACTAAGCACGCTGTTACGGGATTGACTCGATCTACCTCCTTAGATGGAAGGAAGTATAATATTGCGTGTGGACAAATTGACATTGGAAATGCCTTGACGGAAATGGCTGAAAGAATGACAAAGGGTGTACCGCAAGCTGATGGAAGCATCCAGGCTGAACCTGTAATGGACGTATCCAACGTCGGTAAAACCGTGGCACATATGGCAAGTTTACCATTGGACGCAAATGTCCAATTTGTAACTGTAATGGCAACTAATATGCCATTTATTGGTCGCGGTTAGAGAATGTGGCACAAAATACGGGTATTTATTGATAGTTTATCTGCCCCGATGAGTTTTATTTTGGCCCATTTTTATTTAATCCAAATAGACTCGCCGCATTAAGCCCTAGAATGTTTCGCTTAGCTTGTTCATCTAAAAACGGGATATCATAGATCACGCTTGGCGTATCAAAATCAAAATGGGGCCAGTCTGACGCATAAAGTAAATTTGATTTAGCGTTGATCATGTCGAATGTGCATTCCAACGCCTTCATATTACTTTTTTCCATCGGCTGACAGGTATAAAAGCAATTGTCTGACATATACTCACTCGGCATGCGCTTTAGAAGCGGAGCCTCTGACTGTCTCATAAGGTACTGGTCATCCAATCTTTGCATTAAAAATGGAACCCATGACAATCCACTTTCAACCCATAACGATTTCAAATTTGGAAATCTTTCCGGGATACCATTTAATATCCAATTAGTCATATGCACGATATTACACCAGGCAAATCCCAGCGAATGCATGCCCAGAAATGTATTACAAGTCGCCAAAGATGGATCCTGCCAATGATAGCCCGCATGGAAAGCAATAGGTTTGCCCGTTTCTTCAATAGCCCTATACAAATTCATATATTCATTAGCATGAACCGGTTTATATCTTGTAGAGGTCACACAATACCCAATGACCCCGGGTGTATCTGCAAATTCTTCAACCATCTTTAGCGCTTCAACAGGGGTGTTGAACGGTAAAACGACCAGCGTCACCATTCCAGGGTCTCCTGGCAAGACTTTTTCGGTCAGCCATCGATTATAGGCTCGTGAGAGGAACACCTCCATTTCTGTTTGAGGATGCATCCCCAGGAATAACATTGGCGTTGGAAAAATGACCATGTAATCAACACCCAACCCATGCATTGCTCTTCGCGTCAAGACGACATCGCGATGCACATCCGTATCCGTAACTTTTTCACGTTGGCTAGACTGGTGCGGAATCCTTCCGCCAACATCCTGATAGCGAAGGCCAAGATCACCATTAAGTCCGTAAGGGGGAGCACCGACTCGCTCGGAGTGGTACATTTTAGCCTGATCGCGAACGACCGGATCCTCAATAAAAGATGTAACTTCAGGCCAGCTTACAGTCTCGACATGGTGCGCATCAACATCAACGATGAGCCAATCCGCGTATCCTTTTCTTTCAGCATCTTGTCTAGATTTTGCAAGGTAATCTCTAGTATCAGTAGTCGTATTAATTTCTTGAACAGGATGTTCTATCGCAGGTCTAATTAATGCATCCATATTTCCCCCCTTATTTATTCCCTCAGCAATGTTTTGTTGGCACTATAGCTTGGTTCATCGAATTCTTCATCATGATATTCTTCAGGTCGCCGTCTTGACCATAATCCAAACTCCATTGGCCCAAGCCGCAATGCTCTTAAAACTTCAGTAACAGCCGTCAGCGCCTCCGTTGGAGCCACAATTTCATCGTAATTACCAAGAATAGGCTTAAAAGTTCGTCCTTCTCCATCAGTTTTAGCGCTGTATAGTTTAACTGCCGCGGTCATCAGTTTTGCCACTGCTAAGTCAGAGACCCTATCCGCCTCCTGGTTATCTACAGCTTGCTGAGACCGTTCCCATAATATTTCCGCCGCGCGCTCGATTAATGCATACGGATCATTTTCACCATCACTTTTAAGCTCATCTGCCATGTCTAATTCTTTCCCTCAATCAACAGATAAACCGCATCACCGTCAACTTGAACAGACACCGGGTCCAATGAAATACTTGGGTTCCCAGGATGCTCTCCGGTCCTTATATCAAATTCCAAGCCATGCCATGGACACACAATATTGACCTTATTATTATCATATATTCGGCCGTGGCTCTCCATCTTGTCGTCTATATTTTCGAGCACTAGAGAAAAAATACGTCCTTGACATATTGGGCCCCCTTGATGCGGACAAATATTTCGCCATGCGAAAAATTCCTTACCAAGGCGAAAGACACCTACCTCCTCATCACCAATAGTTACTACCTTTTTCGATTTATCCTCGAATTCCTCGATTTTTCCGACGTTAAACGTCTCCATTAATTCAGCCCCCCCGGTTTGAACAAATTTTCTAATTTGACTCGACCTTCCTAATGGTCACAAAAGACAATACAGGCAGAGAGAACAAACAAGTTAATGCATAAAAAAAGAATACATTGTCATACCCGACCATTGACGCTTGCCGCGCTACTTCAACCGCAAGTCGAGGCAAACTGGTGATCCAATCAATCGGCCCCTCACCCACTACCGTCGAGATGCTCAACCGTTCTTCATAAGGGTTTAACTTCTCTGTAAGTTCTGCATACGTAACTTTAGAGGTTCTTATTAGTAAAGTCACGCTCAGCGCTACAAAAACACTTGTGCCCAGGTTTCTTAGTAAATGAAAAAATGCTGAAGCTGCGGGGAAAAGGTTGGTTGGCATAGTCGAGAAAGTAATTACTGCCAGAGGCACCCAAAGAATCCCACAACCAAAACCTTGAATAGCACTTGCCCAGGAAACCGCCGTGAGGGTAACGTTTAGATCGTACAAGCTCATTAACCATCCGCTAAAGCCAATAGTGCCCATTCCTAATATCATACCAACACGCGGATCCAGGCGGCCCATCCGCGCGGCCATACCAAAGCCTACAATCATACCTACCCCCCTCATTGCAAGTATCCATCCAATTAGTAAATCAGGATAGCCTTTCAGACTTTGAAGCATCGAGGGCAAGAGGACTAACGGTGTAAAATTAAGTGACCCGTAAACGAAAACGAGGAGCACACCTACGACGTAATTTCTGTTCAAAAATATTTTTGGGTCGATATAGGGCTGAGAACTAAATCCGGTATTAACGACAAACATATAAAACGAAATCGCCATGAATGTGAGTAGAGAGGTGATATAAATTGAGTCTAACCAATCTTCACGCTCGCCCCTATCGAGAACCAATTGCAAACAGATTATTGCAAGTGAAAACAAGGTGAATCCCAGATAATCAAATCTTGACCCCAGCTGTTTACCATCATCTTTTACATATTTCAGGTTCCCTATTGTGGCCAAAAATCCAAGAGGAACCATCATAAAAAACACCCACCGCCAATCGTACATCTCAGACAAATAACCGCCCAGCGAGGGTGCCAATGCCGGCCCCACAACAACAGACATACCGTAGATAGCATTTACTCTCGCGTGCATGTCTCTAGGGTAACTCTGAAGCAATGTGGCTTGCGATAAGGGTACGAGTGGCGCCCCAACCGCTCCTTGGAGCACCCGAAAAAATATCAAGCTTTCCAAGGAATCACACATGCCACAAGCTAAAGTAGCTAAAGTGAAGCTAGCACTGCAAAAAATTAAGACAAATCGTCTTCCAAAAAGGGAAACCAGAGAGCCCGTTAATGGCGTCGCTATAGCAGTAGCAAGTACATTAAGCGTAATAATCCAGGAAATTTGGTCCTGACTGGCCGACATTGCACCCTGTAATTGTGGCAGTATGATGTTCACCAATGTCATAGTCAGAGAATACAGCATCGTAGTTCCAGCCATTACTATCAAAAGCATGAAACGGTACATACGGCTATTATCTAACTGTTGTTTGCTGCTCATTTTAGAAACTGTTTTTCATTGCAAAAAAATCCACCGAGAACGAATGAGCGCTTACCACACTAAATAAAGTGAGTTTTACTATTTTTGATCAGCTACACGATGTATCTCAGTAAATTTACACATTGACGGTTTAGTTCAAGAAACTCTTTAAATGCAAACTATAAATCGACGTTTTGCTATCGATCTGATAAATCTACACCACTTTTGTCTATAAATGTTTAATCCACAACGCCATTGGCATTACCTCAGATTAAGTTTTCAGATTGTAATTGAACATGACTTTTGAACGCCAGGTACTTATCTGGATGTGTATCTTGATATTTGTGAACCAATTAGGCTTCGGCGTAATGGTGCCATCTTTACCTCTATATGCTGAGACCTTTGGTGTATCCAGTACTGCCATAGGTGGAGCAATAGCGATTTATGGTCTAGCTCGATTTGTTATGGCGATACCTTCCGGGCAGGTGTCAGACAAATGGGGACGCAAACCCGCTTTAGCTATAGGGGGGTTGCTGGCCGCCGTGGGGAATTTTTTAAGCGTCTACGCCGAATCCTACCCTGAATTTTTGATCGCGCGATTTCTCTCAGGAGCTGGGGCCGGAATGGTCGTTACAACTGGAACTGTGATTCTTGCGGACATCACGACCCCAGCACGGAGGGGTCGAGTAATTGCGATCTACCAGGGCACATTCATATTTGCGGTTGGAATAGGACCTTTTCCAGGTGGTCTACTAGCACACCACTACGGCCTTTTAGCACCATTTTGGTTTTGCGGCGTCGCTAGCTTACTAGCGGGGCTCCTTGCATTATTTGCTGTACCCGAGACAAGACACCTTGCACAATCAAAAGTCGTCACGGGCACAAAGCTGCCCCCTTTAGCTGTTCAATTAAAAATGCTTTGGAAAAATATTGGCTTTGTCCTTGTTAGCGGTGTTGCTCTTGCCCATGCTTTGACAAGGACAGGCGGTCTCTTCAACATCATTCCGATTATTGGAAGCTTTCGAATAAAGCTGCCCTATGATGAAATTGGGGTAGCGTTGGCTATTGGCAGCCTGATGGGATTATGCGCTGTCTATCCAGCAGGTATGGCAGTCGATCGTTGGGGCCGAAAGGTAGTTATCGTTCCATTTACACTTATTACAGGCGCGTCATTCTTACTTTTTGCCTTTGCTGATACGTTTCTTTTTTTTGCAGCAGCGAATGCTCTTTGGGGTATCGCATCGGGTATTGGAGGGTCTGCCCCGGCTGCATATGCCGCCGACTCAGCTCCCCCAGGGATGAACGCATCCGCTATGAGCTTATTTAGAATGCTGGGTGATATAGGTTATGTTATTGGACCCATTCTCATGGGCGTCATAGTAGATATACATGGAGCAAATACCGCTTTATTCCTTGCTACATTCATTTTATTTTCAATAGGAATTGCTTTCGCACGCTTTGCCCCCGAGTCTTATAAGCGCGGGATGTGACTCTAGCTTAAATTTCAACTTGGGTACGTGTGCAAACGATCTAATCGGAAGAGCTGTAATTCTGGGGGGAATATGCTTGATTTTAATGACAAAAAAATTACTGGATCGGCAATAAAACTAAACAGTGCTGATAATGTTGCTGTGGCGTTAAGTGAGATAAAAGCAGGCACAAACCTACTTGGCACAAATATCACAACGCGAGAAATTATCCCGCCAGGCTACAAAGTAGCAATGTGCGATATATCTCAAGGTGACCCCATAAAAAAGTATGACGTCACTGTTGGTTTTGCGAAGTCCGATATAGTAGCCGGGACTATGCTTCATAATCATAACATTGAATTCAGAGAATTTGATCGCGATTACGCTTACGCCAAGCATTATAAACCAGTTGAAACATTCCCTGAAGACAGCAGAGCAACATTTCAAGGATACAAGAGAGCTGATGGCCGCGCAGGAACCAGAAATTTTATTTCAATAGTATCAACCGTGAACTGTTCTGCCACAGTAGTTCACGCCATAGCAGATCATTTTAATGAAGAACGATTATCCCAATATCATAACGTAGACGGCGTAGCGGCATTTAGTCATAACACGGGATGTGGAATGGAACTGACGGGAGAACCTATGAATCTCCTTCACAGAACCCTAGCAGGATATATTAAGCACCCAAATGTAGCCGCTAGTTTAGTTGTTGGGTTAGGTTGTGAAAGATGTCAGGTTGGCGGGCTATTTGAAACCCAGAAATTGCAGCTTGACCAAACCTTACGCACGCTTGTAATGCAAGAAGCAGGAGGGACACGACAAACTATATCAAGAGGAATTTCCATAATTGAAGAACTCCTTGAAATAGCAAACCAATCCAAAAGGGAGACGGTACCGGCGAGTAACATAATGGTTGGCCTTCAATGTGGCGGATCAGATAGTTTTTCGTCAATAACGGCTAACCCTTCACTAGGAAATGCTATCGATATCCTGTCAAAACATGGTGGAACAGGAATTCTATCAGAAACACCCGAAATCTACGGTGTAGAACACACACTTACAGCCAGGGCCGCGTCTATAGATGTGGGCAGACGGCTCATTGAGAGAATACGTTGGTGGAAAGATGAGTATGCATTGGGACGCGATGTGCAAATAAATGGTACAGTCAGCCCAGGTAACCAGCATGGGGGCCTTGCAAATATCCTAGAGAAGTCGCTTGGCGCTTCGATGAAAGGAGGAACTGGACCATTAATGGAAGTTTACAAATACGCAGAGCGTGTCGAAGCCAATGGCTTTGTTTTTATGGATACACCAGGTTTTGATCCTGTTTCAGCAACTGGCCAGATAGCTGGTGGAGCTAATATGATCGCGTTCACCACCGGACGCGGTTCGTGTTTTGGAGCCAAGCCCAGTCCTTCGATAAAATTAGCCACCAACACCGCAATGTTTGAGCGTCTCGAAGAAGACATGGATATTAATTGTGGAGCAATTCTTGATGGCGATGTCGACATGGAAGGTATGGGACAGCGAATTTTTGATTACTTTCTCAAGATTGCCTCTGGAAAGAAAACTAAGAGTGAAAAACTCAATTTAGGTAGGCACGAATTTATTCCCTGGAATATTGGGATTACAGGCTAATCAATTTTTATTCTAAGTCATTGCCTCATATTCTTTCCGGATGGGTCATAAGCTGGCTTTAAGCTAGCTTGCGCTGAGTATTTTTCACCCGCTATCTCGACTTCATATCGCGAGCTAAGGAGTTCACCGTCCGTTTCACCAGGTTCAATGGGAATATAGCCAAGGGCAACCGAGCCGTTCAAAAAATGACCGTAATTTCCAGATGTAATCCTACCAACAGGCTTCCCATCTCTATATAACGGCTCGTTATGGTAGACTAGGGGTTCTGGGTCATTTAATACAAACTGAACAAGTTTTTGGCTTAGTCCCTGTTGTTTTTTCCTTAAAACTGCCGGTCTACCTAAAAATTCTCCAAATTTGCTCTGAGTTTTATCTATTTTTACCGCAAATCCCAATCCAGCTTCCAAAACGTGATCCTCGTCTGTTATATCGTGGCCAAAGTGCCTAAAAGCTTTTTCAAGACGGCAAGAATCTAATACATGCATACCACATAGTTTAGGCCTCATGGAAACATCCAAGCCTATAATTTTTTCGAATATGTAAGCTGCCATTTCAGTTGGGATATACAATTCCCAACCTAGTTCGCCTACGTAACTAATTCTGTGTGCTCTAGCCAAAGCCATTCCAACTTCAATTTCCCTTGCTGTGCCAAAAGGAAACTCTGTATTTGAGAAATCAGCCGTACTTATTTTTTGCATAATATCCCTAGCTGAAGGCCCCATGATAGAGAACACAGCTTCACTGCCGGTAACATCTGTGGCAACACAGTGGGCACCTTCCGGTATATTCTTTTTTAACCACGCAAAATCTCTAGTGGCTGAGGCAGCAGATGTTACAATTAGAAAAACAGTTTCGGAAAGTCGCGTGACCGTCAGGTCTGCCTCTATACCACCACTATTATTTAGCCACTGACCATAAATGATCCGGCCGGGTTCTACATCCACGTCGTTCGCCATTATGCGTTGCAAAACCGCTTGAGCATCCTTTCCCTCCAAACGAAATTTGGCAAACGAGCTCATGTCAAAAAAACCTGCTTTTTGTCGCACGGCAAGGTGCTCTTGAGCCGCAAAATCAAACCAATTTTGCCTTCCCCAAGAATATTTATACTCTGGGGTGTTGCCCTCGCCAACAAGCTCTGCGGGGAGAAACCAATTTGCCCGTTCCCAACCCGCCACTTCTCCGAAACACGCTCCTCTTTCTAATAGGTTTTGATGAATTGCACTTCTTCGAATGCCACGAGCTGAAGCATATTGACGAAATGGGAAATGATCTGCATAGAGTAAGCCTAGCGTCTCTTTGGCTCTTTCAAAGAGGTAAGTTTTATTGTTCTGGAAGGGATGAATCCTTCTGATATCTACATCCCAAAGATCAAAGGGAGGTTCGCCAGCGACCATCCATTCGGACAGAGCTTTGCCGGCTCCACCTGCAGATTGAATGCCAATTGAGTTAAATCCGCATGCTAAGAAGAAATTCTTAAGATAAGGCGCCTCACCAAGTAAATACCTATTGTCTGGCGTGAAGCTTTCTGGTCCGTTGAAAAATAACTGTATCCCTGATGTCTCTAATATGGGAAGGCGTTTAACCGCATTATTTAGAATTGGTTCGAAGTGCTCAAGATCATCTGGCAACTGATCGAAGCAGAATTCATCGGGTATGCCATTATGACCCCATGGCTTTGCAATTGGCTCAAAGGCGCCTATCAAGAGTTTCCCTGCATCCTCTTTGTAATACGTGCACTCGTCGGGAATTCTTAAAACGGGTAGATCGCTCTGTAATCCTTCTATTGGCTCGGTTACTGCGTAAAAATGCTCATTGGCGTGTAGTGGAATATCAACCCCGGCCATTTGACCCACTTCGCGGCCCCACATACCAGCGCAATTTACAACATATTCTGATTTGATTTTTCCTTGAGGCGTTTCAACACCCGTCACCCTTCCATGCTTGATGTTTATATTCGTAACCTTTGTATTCTCAAAAAAAGATACCCCATTCAAACGGGCACCTTTAGCCAACGCCAAAGCGATGTTTGAAGGATCGGCTTGCCCATCACTTGGAAGAAAAATCCCGCCTACAGCATCGTCGACAAATAACATTGGGTAACGATTTTTAATCTCATTGTTGGAAAGTATTTCGGTTTCAAGACCAAAGTTTCTTGCCATCGATCCGCCGCGACGAAGTTCCTCAAAACGCTCCTCTGTCAAAGCAAGGGATAAGGAACCATTTCTTTTATAACCCGTAGCAATTCCCGTTTCACTTTCCAAATTATTGTAAAGCTCAGTCGAATACATTGCTAACTTGGTCATATTAAGGGTAGCACGAAGTTGGCCTATTAGACCAGCAGCGTGCCAAGTCGTTCCGCTCGTAAGCTGTTTTCGCTCTAACAGAACGATATCCTGCCACCCCAATTTGCTAAGGTGGTAGGCAACAGAGCATCCTATTACCCCTCCTCCTATGATGACAACTTTTGTTTGCTTGGGCAGATGATCCATTTTTTTCCTATTAATTATAATCTTTAATCCCTACACCGCCTCAGACAGGAGTGGGTTTAGGCTGTTTGCAAATTGATTCTATTTTTTCGGAACCTAATAAAGAGGCCACTTACAATTATAAGATGGATTACATTGAATGCAAAACCAGCAATAAAAGCAAATTTATAAGTACCAGTCACATCAAATATGTGACCCGCCATTGACCCACCAATCGCCATACCAATACCAGCCACTGAATATTGCGCAGCGACGCGCCATCCAACTTGGCTAACCGGGAACCACAGTCGTATTATTAGCGGATAGCAAGGCATAATGCCGGCAAAACCTAAACCAAAAAGAGCTGCAGCTATATACAAACTGAACAGTGTGTCGACTGCTGCGAATACAAGCAACATAGTTGCTTGACTAGCCGAACCAATCAACAAAGTAACCACTGGCCCAATTTTATCTGACAACATGCCGAAAGCAATTCGGCTAAAAAAGGCAACTCCCATAAGCACAGACATCAACCGAGCTGCATGAGTAGCCGAGTGTCCGAGGTCTGTACCGTAACTGACCAAATGCACAACGGGCATTGCCATTGCAGAACAACAGCAAAGCACCGCAAACCATAGTAAGATTTGCAATGTCCATGGAGAAAGACCCTGTGATGGCTTTTCGATCATCTTTGTTGACTTTGTCTCAAATTGATTTTTTTGCACTGGAGGGCGTTTTCTTATAAGCCAAACTAGTGGCAACATGACGCACAATGCAAAAATCGCAAAATATAGATATGTTTGCCGCCAGCCAAATAAGTCATTCGAATATTGAAATAGCGGGGGCCATAAAACACCTGCGAGGCCCTGCCCCGAAGCAATAATGGCTACCGCCAATCCACGACGGCGATCAAACCACTTCATCCCATTTGCAACAAGAGGAGCAATCATTGCCGACTTGCCGAGTAAGCCAATGAGGAGGCCATTAGCAATCCATAAATTCCAACGGCCTTCCGTAAAACTCACCATAAAAGCACCAAATGCGATCATCAGAGAACCAAATAGTGCTGGTTGCCATATCCCTTTTCGATCCATCCAAAGACCCATTAAGATGCCCCCAACACCAGCCCCAAACATCATTAAAGAGTAGGCAAATGAGGGCACCCAACGAACTGTGTCAAGATCGGCAGCAATTGGTTTTAACGATACAAAGAGTATGTTTGGGGCCCCGAGGCCTATGGTGTTGAGAATAAGAGAGCAAAAGATAACGACCCAGCCGTATGGGATCTCGATGCTCTCTTTCTGGTAGGAATTCATCTACTTTTTTCCTCAACTAATTTAGTTGTTTTATCAACCCCAACAAACTACTTAGATGCGAACTAACTATTAGTTGCGGAAAACGACAGCAATCTAATATACCTTTAATTCTGTAGCAATACACACTCGGAAATAAACAGCTGGCGAGAGCATATTCTATGCTAGTGTTAAAAAAAACAAGGACAGTCCTTTAATCCAAGTGCTTAGTAAAGAAACGTTAATTCTCAATTTAAAAATATGGAGTTTTCTTATGACGATAGGGTTCAGAATTTTAGAGCGAAAAAAAAAGGTCGCGCTCGATATAGCAAAAGAGTTTCTTACCCTCCCAGTCGCAAATGTAAGTGACAGCATGTGGCGTCTCACCGCTGGTGGATCGAGATTACGTCCTATGCACAAATCAGGTCAGATGGCAGGTCCTGCACTAACAGTTAAGTCGCGACCGGGTGATAATCTTATGTTACATAAGGCGATTGATATGGCAGAGCCTGGAGATATTATCGTTTGTGATGCTGGAGGCGACCTTACAAACTCTTTGATGGGCGAACTAATGCTTGCACACGCAATGAAACGAGGCGTGGGCGGTTTTGTACTCGATGG
>PCAV01000132.1 GCA_002730675.1 Rhodospirillaceae bacterium
GTCTCGCTCTATTTCCTGTTTCATTAGGGTCAACGCTCTCTCGACGCCCGCCTGTCCGGCGGCAGCCAAAGCATACAAATAAAAACGCCCGCCTCCAACGGCCTTCGCCCCAAGTGAGAGAGCTTTCAAAACATGCGTGCCACGTTGTACACCACTATCCATGATGACATCTATTTTGTCGCCCACGGCGTCCACAATTTCTGCTAACTGGTCAAACGGAGAGCGTGAACCATCTAATTGCCTACCGCCATGATTGGACACAACGATCCCCTTACAGCCAATTTCTGCAGCACGCTTTGCATCATCGGCACTCATCACACCTTTCAGGCAGAATTGCCCATCCCAGAACTCAACCATTTCTTCGACATCTTTCCAATTCATGGTTGGGTCCAACATTTCCGTAAAATAACTTCCTATCGAAAGCGCGCCCCCAGACATATCTACAAAGTCATCCAGCTGAGGAAGGGCAAATTTGGGATGCGTGAGATAATTTATTCCCCACATTGGTTTAATAGCAAATTGCATAATACCGGCTAATGTCAATTTGAACGGAATTGAAAACCCTGTCCGTAAATCCCTTTCCCTATTTCCTCCCGTGATTGTGTCTACAGTAAGCATCATTACTTCAACCCCCGCCTCTTTGGCACTTTCAAGCATTGCTTTATTCAACCCGCGATCTTTATGAAAATAAAACTGATAGCATTGGGGCGTCTTAAATTTATTTCTTATCTCTGTTAAACTTACCGTACCAAGCGAGGAAACGCCAAACATAGTACCAAACTTTTCAGCTGCTGCTGCAACGGCACTTTCTCCATCGTGATGAAATAGCCTCTGCAAGGCTGTTGGCGAGCAATAGATCGGCAATTGCAGTTTTTGTCCCAACACTTCGACCGACATATCAATTTCCGGCGTTCCTTGCAGTATATTGGGAACCAGGTCGCAATCATCGAAACTTTTTGTATTTCTTTGGTATGTTTTTTCATCGTCTGCCGCACCATCTATATAGTTAAAAATTGGAGAAGGCAGACGCTTTCTTGCAAGCTTTCTAAAATCTGAAAAGTTATGGCAATTCTGAAGTCTCATATTAACATCCAGCGTTATTTCGTCCGTTATATCTCTATTATCCAAACGAAATCAATTGTTCAATCCTTGAGACTAGTTATTTTCGCAAAAGAGACCAGATGTTAACTATACTACGCAAAATATGATTCTTAAAACTTTTAAATATTCTTCCATAGAAAGGACTAAACAAGTATACACTTTAGCAACAAACGATTTGACAAAACGGAAGAGATATAGAAGTGCTTGGTATTATGATTTGCGGCCATGGTAGTCGCTCAAAAACTGCAGAACAAGAGTTTGGCCTTTTGGCTCAAGGTCTTAAGCGACGCTTTCCAAAAATTCCAGTTGAGTATGGCTTTTTAGAGTACTCAGCGCCAAATATTCACATGGGACTGGACAAACTGCGGCACGCCGGGGTGGACCACATTGTTGCTGTACCAGGCATGCTGTTTGCTGCAACCCATGCAAAAAATGATATTCCCTCTGTGTTGACAACTTATCAAGAAAAACACAAAAAATTAAAGGTAAGTTATGGACGAGAATTAGCACTGCATCCCGAGATGATTGCTGCATTTGAAGCGCGAATTCTCCAAGCCTTGTGTAAGAACCATGTCCATCCAGGAGATCTTTACGACACAATGTTAGTTGTCGTTGGCCGGGGGACTTCAGACACCTTAGCCAATGCTGAGGCAGCTAAATTAACAAGAATTGTGACCGAAAACTTGGGGTTTGGTTGGTCTGAAACTGTTTATTCGGGTGTGACCTTTCCGTCAGTTGGTCAAGGTTTGGAAATGGCACTGAAATTAGGATATAAAAAAGTGGTGGTAGCGCCTTACTTTCTATTTTCCGGTAGACTTATAGATCGTATTTATAAATACGTTGATAAAGTAGCTGCGAGCAAGCCAAAAGTGGAATTTTTTAAAGCGCATTATCTTGCCGACCAAAGCCATGTTATTAATACGTTTGTCGAACGTATCGAAGAAGCACGTCTCGGCATGCTTTCGAGTAATAATGACTTGATGACTTCTTTTAAGTCCCGTCTTGAGAGGGGGGAGATCAGAGTTCACCACCATCACGCAGAATATAAGCCGATTGTTGATCCTTTAGACGATGAGGGTTCATTTTTGGAACATGGTCATAGCCATGAGCATGAGCATGAGCATGAGCACGGGCACGAACATGGTCATAGCCACGGAATATATGAACATATCGGACATCCAAACGGACCCCGAACCATGATAGATCAAGGAGTTTGCTGTTGTTTCATGAGCCAATTCCCGCAGCATATAATTGATGAAGAGCGCGAGTTGTTAAAACAAAGTGAAAATTCTTAAATCAATGAATCTAATCGCACATAATTTCGTGAGTTGTTCTTACTTTCTTAATCATGTTTTCTTTTATATAAGATGTCTGAGCAAAAACAATCATGAGACCAGTTGTCAGCATTTGGGGGAAAGACTTTGAGAAATTCGAAAGTGGTTTTGATAGACAAAAATCCTGGCCGAAACGCTCAAACTATGGGTATTGCGAGGGAACTTGGTACAGACATAGGGCTCATCCACGAACCATCTATCGGTGTTATTGGTAATAAGGGCGACTCGCAATGTTATCTTGGTGTTCAAAAAAAAGTAGAAAGAATTCATGAACAAATTAGAAAACGAACACAAGATTGCGATAATCAGTTACGTATGCGGTTGGTTCAACCCGAATATACAGTGGCCACTTCAGACGGTATGCGCAATGGCACCAAGGAAATGCGGTATTCTTTGATCGGGAGAGAGGTAACCCACGACTCTGTTTGTGAGCATCTAAGTGCGAGCGGTTTAGAAGGCACAATCGCGGTCGTTGCATGTGATAAACCTCCTGTCGGAACTGCAGCAGCGATACTTGAACATAATAAACCAGCCATCATTATGTCAGATGGACCAATTCGCCCAGGCATGGACTCAGTCACCAAAGAAAGACTGGATATTATATCTGGTTTCCAAGTTGCAGGAAGCGAAGACGAAGAACTTAAACATCGAGTAGCCTGTGAGTCGTGCCCTGGCTATGGAAGTTGCGGGGGTATGTTTACGTACAATACAATGCAAACATTTATAGGCGTTATGGGATTAGAACCACTTCACATGGTGGCACCACCGTCTGATGACCCAAGACGAATGCAGCTGTTCCCAGATGAGCTCATTGATTTTCTTGTTAGAATGATAGAGAACAATGTAACGCCACGAGATATAGTAAATAGAGACTCAATACGAAATGCAATGATAGTTGCCATGGCAGTTGGCGGGTCTACCAACGTCCTATTGCACGGCCCAGAAATAGCTCGAGCAGCCGGTTTTGGTGACTTTGCAAGAGACATTATGACGCCGCAGGAGTTTAACCATTTATCAGAAAGCGTCGTTCCTGTTCTAATTGATGCAAGGCCTTTTGGGAATTACTCTATGGTCGATATAGATGAGAAAGGCGGCATTCAGGTTATTGTCAAAGAACTCTTAGATGCCGGACTTTTAAATGGCAACACATTGACCTGTACAGGTGAAACGCTCTCAGAACAAATAACAAGACTATCACCACCTCCACCAGACGGTGATGTCATATATACCGTTGAGAAACCCTATAAACCTACGGGTGGCCTCAGGGTATTGGGCGGCAATCTATCTCCTGAGTTTAGTTCTGTCCTAAAGCTAGCTGGTGTTGAAGGCGGATTGGAAAATAATATTTTTGTTGGTAGAGCGAGAGTTTTTGACGGAGAAGAAGGGCTTTTATATTCTTTGACAAATGAACCGGATATTTTTCAAGATGGCGACATGATTATAGTACGATATGAGGGACCAAGTGGAGCTCCTGGAATGCCAGAAATGTTGGACTCGACTTCGCGTATCACTACGCTTTGTAGAGAAAAGAATATCGTTGTAGGACTAATGACCGATGGTAGATTTTCGGGAGGATCGGTTGGCCTTGTTATAGGTCACGTCGGCCCAGAGGCAGCACTTGGTGGGGAAATTGCACTTATCGAAAATGGTGATGAAATTATTATTGATCTCAACTTAAATGAAATAAATTGTACGCCTTTAAAGGATGAAGAAACATTGACTAAACGGCGTAATTCGTGGAAAGAGATAGTGGAGGCTAACGGTGGAACTCACCCATCCATCGGGATAGCAGACACCCGGCTTTTAAATAGAATGCGAAGATCGGCCGTCTCTGCCGTTTACGGCGCAGGTATGCATCCAGACAGACAACTATGGGTAAGTGAACCACGTGATCCAGTAGTAACGGCCTTCTCACCCGAAAATAAATATCGCAGCTAAATTTGTTTGTTTGAAGAGGTTTGGTTGCAAGAGAGGTACGCTAATCTTTTAAGGCGGGTATAACTTCTCTTGCAAACCGGGCTCGTGCCTCGTCAGCTTTGTGTCCAAAATTGCCTGGTCTTGGTACAATTACAAATATTCTCTCTATTCCTAACTTTTTAATAGCTAGTAATGTGTCTTTACACTTTTCATAAGAACCAATCAGGGAAAATCTTTATATTTACTCTATGGTTAACTTTTGTGCATGAGATGGTTCACCACAACCAAGCCGTTTTTTATCATACTGTTTCCCTAAAGTATCAAAGACTGTTTGGTCCACCGGATTTTTATAATTTCTATTAGCGCCAGGCATACCGGTAAAATGCGCGAATATTCTAACGCCAGGACGAACTAATTCAGCGGCCCGATCGACGTCAATATGAATGCAAATATTCAAATAAATACCAAGGGATAGTAGTAGCTTTTGATTATCTTTATTTCTATCGAGTAACGCTTGTACTTGACCTCTACCCCATTTGATTCTTATAAAATCAGCTTCCAGCAAAAAACCGAGGCGCCCCTCCAATTTCGCTCCCATTGCTATGATTTTCGGACCTGTTGCCGCCACATCCAATTGAGCTTTTGGTAACTTTGAATGGTGTACTAGCGGTTACAGCCGCGTAACGAGTAATCGGATTTGTCGCACCTGGCCCTCGTTTTAAAGCATTTGTCGCTTTAGCTACCAGCGTTAAGGCAATGTAAACTTCATTCGAAAAATTTTACGAGTCTTTTAACGTTAAACTATCAAAATTCAACTCCGTACACGTTTCCGCAATGCGCTCTACGCCAGAAACCGACGGAACACCAAAATGCCAAAACTCCATTTAACACTCTATCATTTTAAATTGTATAATTTGTTACAAAACTGGGTTAAAGCTGTCCATCAACAACCCATTTCTTTATTTCTTTCAAGTATAAGGGATCTTCATAGCGCGAAGGCAGAAAGGCATCCGCGTAATCAGGAAGGTCCGCATTTGTTATATGCTGAGCTAACAGCTCTCCTGCTCCACATGCGCTCATTATACCGAATCCTGAGAATGCCCCACAGACGAACGTACCTGGTATTTTCAAAGGTCCTATCAATGGACGGTTTTCTTCAGTTTTTGTGTAGTAGCCGCCATCTACATAAGGTCGTGGCATCGGATCAAAATAATTTTCTAACCCCGGAACCATTACAGCCATCCCGCGCAAAGTGACATCAGGTAAATACGGGTCCCATACGATTGGAAACTCCGGATAGATGCTGGTTTCACAGTCGTAAGTCCAGTACATTAGAACTTGATTACCAGCGCCAACAGGCCGGCCATGCACTCCAGGTGGGAACGTTTTCAACAACCACTCGGTTTCAGGTGACTCTGCAAGATGTGATTTTTCTTCATCAGTCCATGGCAATTCAATCGGATCGTTCCAAATGATCAAAGGCGTGTCACGTGGCACAACATTTAACGTGTCGGGTAAACTAATTTTGACGTGTTTTTCTACCTGGACAGGCAAATCCAGCCCTATTTTTTCGAGCGTCTTTTTTAAATGAGGACCAGGCGCGAGAACCAAAGTATCAGTTGCTATGGGGTTCTCTATACCATTTTGCTCTATTGTAACACTAGATACTTTCCCTCCGATGGTCTCTATCCCAGTAAACTTACCTGCCTGAAATTCGCAGCTCTTTTCACGCGCCTTTTCTAGAAGATACATTCCTAGTTGCTGCGCACTTAGTGAACCGCATCTTCGCACATGTAGAACAGCTTCCGTGTCCTTATTAAGATAAGGGAAAAGGTTTTTAATAATTTCCTTATTAGTAATAAAATCTGATCCATCTTGCTCACTTATAGGACTTTTAACATTATTTGGTTTATACTTTGAAAATTCTGTGATCTCCCGAAGACAACCCACACCCAAAATTTCCGCATCTTTAGCCTGCCTATATAACTGGTCTGCCTCATTTTTATTTTTTGTTGCGAATAAATATCCATGAGGCCTCATTAGAAAACTATTATTGCTTTCAACTGCATACTCTTCCATTAAGCTAATACTTTTGTTCATTAATGAGAGCATCGCATTGTCTGGTCCACCCCACCAATTTCGATAACATTCGGTCGATTTATCGCTAGTTAGTGAGAGAGGTGCACCTTCATCAATCAAAAGAACTTTTTTCTGAAACTTGATAGCCAAGGAGTAAGCAGTGGCAATTCCTGCCATACCTGCACCACAGACAACTACATCATAAAATTTCTTCGTCAATCCAATACATCCAACTGAAATTTGGGCAAAAGATACTTTTATATTCGTTAGATACAACTCATGTTTCTCTTATATTTTAGGCTCCGCGAAACTATTTACAAGGACTACACCCGAAACTATCAAGAACAAGCCCAATATTGCCGGCCACGGTAACCCTTGACCAAAAACAAAATACCCAAGGATAGCTACTGAGAAAACACCCAACCCACTCCAAGTAGCGTACACCACGGCTATAGGAAGCGTCTTCACCACTATAGTCAAAAGAAATAAAGCGCCAATATAACATATCGCCATAATTATGGTTGGTATTGGTTTTGAAAAACCATTTGTTACGGGAAGTAGCATTGTTCCAGCCACTTCTAACAATATAGCTACTATGAGAAAAAAATAAGTAAACATGCCTATTACAATAACTCCAATTTCTCACCATCTTGCTACTTCGTTTTAGGACTCGGCGCTATTTTTTAAGTCGTCCCGGATTCTTTGCCTCCAATATTGGTTTGACCCACTTGCCAAACCGAATAGCCTCATCATCATGAAGATATCCAGACAAACAGAAAGAGTGACATCCAATATCAATATAACTTTGAAGTGTCTCTGCACATTGCTCTGGGTCCCCGACAATGACAATTCCTGCGCCGGGTCTAGCTTTTGTTAATCCAGTCCATAGATTTGGACCGAGCATTTCTCCATATTCAGCAGATAATTGTTGGACGCGTTGATTTGCTTCCGAACCAGCAAAATGTGTCTTTATGATATTCTTTTGGTCATCGGTGACGTTTTTTATCAGCCCTTCAGCTACGGCCCATGCTTCCGATTCAGTTTCACGACAAATAATCTGCAGGCGCATACCAAAACCGATCTCGTTCTCCCGTTCATATTTACTTGCCAATCTTCTTATCTGAGAAATATTACTTTTTATACGGTCAACGGTATCGCCCCAAAATAAATGGACGTGAGCGTGCTTTGCCGAGAAATCAGCGGCTTCTGACGATCCCCCGCCGAGGTAAAACTTTGGAAATGGTTTCTGATAAATTTCGGGTCCTATGTGGGCTTGCTTTAATTTATAAAACTTTCCATGGTAGTCAAGTTTCCCATTTCCTGACCATAAACCTTTACAAATTTCAACCTCTTCCATCATCATTTCATATCGATCATTTTTACTAAGACCAACGCCTTCCGCTACGTTTTCGACATCGTTTTGTCCAGCAATCAAATTTATTGAAATACGTCCCTTAGTCATCTGATCAAAAGTTGCAATCATCTTGGCAAGTAAGACAGGATTAATATAACCTGGTCGAGCTGCAACAAGCATCTTAATACTTTCGGTGGCACCCGTTAACACAGCACTTGTCAACCATGCATCCCAACACGCTGCAGCGACAGGTAAAAGTATATATTCAAATCCATTATCTTCTGCCGCCTTAACAACACGCTTAAACATTTCTGGCGAAGGCGGTACTTGTTGAGGAATCGCGTAATCTAGCGTGTCACCACGAGTTGGTAAAAACCAACCAAACTCCAAATCATTCATATCTAAAACTTTCTCTTTACGGCAATTGGCCCTTTAATCCTATCTTCTGCCGAACTCCGAACAGATAGACCTTTTTTTATTTAAGCCTGTCCGGTCAGCTATTACATTTTGCTAATTGTTTTTCTGATTTATTTTTTTCCTTCTCCATTCAAATAATATTTAAAACGGTTTAAATAAGATTAAGTTCTTCGGTCGTGTCACAGTCATAGGAAGGATAGCGTGTGCAAAGCCATCTAGAAAGTGAAATCCAGTTTGCAAGGCAACATAATATCGGCGATGTTTTAAGAAGAAGTGCTGTGCGGTTTCCTGATAAAATAGCGATCATATGCGGACAAACTGAGTGGACTTACAACACATTTGATAACGCATGTAATCAGTTAGCTCGGCATTTATTAGCTAGTGGCATCTCTACTGGCGATAAAATTGCTGTAATTGCAAGAAATTCGCATGGATTTGCCGCAATAAGATTTGCAATCGCAAGAATAGGCGCCGTGCTTGTACCTATAAACTTTATGCTTAACGTCAATGAAGTGCGTTATATACTGAATAGTTCGAGGTCAAAAATGCTAGCGCTTGGACCAGAATTTATAGACAGTGGTCTAGAGGCAATCTCGAAAGGCACTGCTATTGAAATAACGCTTGGTCTTCCCAGCGAGCATCAAAGCAGTTCAGTAAAAACAGACCTCCGTTTCGAGGGACTGCTTACGGGGGATGCAACAGCGTTAGAGATCCACCTAGATGACCGTTCCCTAGCACAAATTGTTTATACAAGTGGAACCGAGGCAATGCCGAAAGGCGCAATGCTATCTCACAGTGCGGTTTTGTGGCAATACACAAGCTGCATAATAGATGGGGAGATGACTGCAAGTGACGTTATATTGCACGCTCTTCCACTATATCATTGCGCACAACTTGACGTATTCCTTGGTCCAGCAATCTATCTTGGCATGACAAGCACTATAACATCCGACCCTAGTCCTGATAACATTTTAGCTCTGCTTGAAAAGAGGGGAATTTCATCCTTCTTTGCGCCTCCTTCTGTGTGGATCTCTTTGCTTAGATCACCATTATTCGACAAAACAAACTTTCACAAATTAGAAAAGGGTTATTACGGGGCTTCAATAATGCCTGTTGAAATTCTGACAGAATTACAGCAACGACTACCCAAATTACGTCTTTGGAACCTCTATGGTCAAACGGAAATGGCACCAGTCGCAACGGTTTTAAAACCCGAAGACCAATTCAGAAAAGCAGGGTCTGCGGGTATCGCCGCTATTAATGTTGAAACACGTGTTGTTAACGATGATATGCTTGATGTTAAAGTTGGAGAGGTTGGGGAAATTGTTCATCGGTCCCCACAATTGCTCACAGGATATTTTGA
>PCAV01000133.1 GCA_002730675.1 Rhodospirillaceae bacterium
CATTAGACGACTCGAAATACCCATTCCAAGCGAACCCCACGCTTTCCCGAAGGCTATATCTACTCGCATAATCCCCGAACCATCCTGTCTTTTTATAAACACGGGAGAGCCACCCGCATCCAGTATGACAACGGTAAGAGGGTGCATATTTTCCTTTTTTCCAATAGAGAAAATTTTACCCGCTATACCTTCCGCAACAGAAAGTTTTAAAAGCGTTTTTATTTTCATAATATCGCTCTTTTTTGCATCACTTTTCCCAGTTCATTTATCAAGTGATCAGCCAGCCAATTTTTCTTTAAGCAACTCATTCACAAGTTTTGGATTTGCTTGTCCCTGGCTTCTTTTCATCACTTGCCCAACGAAGAAGCCGAAAAGCTTATCTTTACCCTCTCTAAATTCTGTCACTTTGTCCTGATTTTCAGATAAAACTGCATCAATCAAGTCTGTTAATTGCCCAGAATCAGATATTTGGCGAAGCCCCTTACGTTCCACAATTGAATTAGCCGAACCTCCGCTTTCAAAAATTTCACCAAAAACATCTTTGGCGATCCTCCCTGAGATTGTTCCATCACTTATCAAATCAATTAGGCTCCCGAGGTTATGGGCATCTACTTTACTTTCTCTCAATCCAATTCCTGACTTGTTGAGGGCGCCAAACAACTCAGTGATCACCCAATTGGCAGCTAACTTTTTATCCCTTCCGTTGGATAGTTCTTCATAAAATTCCGCGGTAGCTTTTTCTTCAACCAACGTATCCGCATCCTCTGCAGAAAGCCCAAATTCTGCGATAAAACGATCTCTCTTATGATCAGGTAATTCCGGCAGCTCCGCTTTAATTTCATCGACATAATTTTGAGAGAATTCTAAGGGAAGCAAATCCGGATCAGGGAAATATCTATAGTCATGCGCTTCCTCTTTTGACCTCATTGACCTAGTTTGCCCTGTGGAAGCATCAAACAGCCTTGTCTCCTGGTCGATCGAATCACCTGTTTCAAGTAATTCAACTTGGCGCCTAGATTCATAATCTATAGCCTGCTGCACAAAACGGATGGAGTTAACATTTTTTATTTCGCAACGCGTTCCTAACTCTTCTCCTATCTTTCTAACCGATACGTTAACATCACATCGTAAAGAGCCTTCCTGCATATTACCGTCGCACGTACCCAGATAACGCATTATTGATCGAAGTTTTCGAATATAAGCTGCCGCTTCACCAGCCGAACGCATGTCGGGTTTAGAAACTATTTCCATCAAAGCCACACCTGAACGATTTAAATCTATAAAGCTTTTCGATGGATGTTGGTCATGCATAGACTTTCCTGCATCTTGCTCTAAATGAATTCGCTCTATGCCAATTTCTTTCTCCCCTTCTTCTGAGACTATCGTTAACGTACCTTCCCCAATAATGGGATGTTTATACTGACTGATTTGATAACCTTGCGGGAGATCAGGATAAAAGTAGTTTTTTCTATCAAATACACTTTTTAAATTAACTGTCGCATTTATTCCAAGACCAGTTTTTATGGCTTGTCTAACACAGTGCTGATTTATAACCGGCAGCATACCAGGCATTGCGGCATCGATGAGCGATACTTGCGTATTTGGCTTTGCTCCGAAGGCTGTTGAAGCGCCCGAAAATAATTTCGACTCAGAACTAACTTGCGCATGGACTTCCAATCCAATCACGATTTCCCAGGTCCCGGTTTGTCCTTCAATAAGCGCCTTCATGCTATTGCTTCCCTACTTCTTGCAACGTGAACTCTACCCCTGACTCTAAAACATCACCGACTTTCAGTACCGACTCTTCGTCGAACATTTTGCCTACTACTTGCAACCCTAACGGGAGCCCTTTATTCGAGAGACTGCCCGGGATTGAAATTGCCGGAAGACCTGCAAGGCTGGTAGGAACAGTAAAGATATCATTAAGATACATTTTTATCGGATCATCATCATTTTCACCAATTGCAAACGCTTCTGATGGGGCCGTGGGTGTCAGCAGAACATCTACGTTTTCAAAAACATTATCGAAATCCTGTTTTATCAGTGCCCGTACACGTTGTGCCTTTAGATAATAGGCATCATAGTATCCGGCCGAGAGAACATAAGTTCCAATTAAAATTCTTCGTTTTACTTCATCGCCAAAGCCTTCGTCTCTCGTTCGCTGATACATATCCTGTAACTCTGTTTGCTGCGCGCGCAAACCATAACGAACCCCATCATATCGAGCTAAATTTGAAGAGGCTTCTGCAGGTGCAATAATATAATAAGTTGGAAGAGCATATTTTGTATGCGGCAGACTCACATCGCTTATAACGGCGCCCGCTTTTCTAAGGATATCTATCCCCTTTTGCCATAAATTTTCTATCTCAGGGGGTGTTCCCTCTCGCTTATATTCTCTTGGCACACCAACACGCAGACCACGTATATCACCGTTGAGAGCTAGCTCAAAATTCGGGACACTGACATTAGCTGACGTGGAATCTTTTGGATCATAACCTGCCATGCTTTTGAGTAAAATGGCGGCATCCCGGACAGTGCGCGTCAAAGGACCTGCTTGATCAAGAGAGGAAGCAAAGGCCACCATTCCCCATCGTGAGCACCGACCATAAGTTGGCTTCATACCTACAATGCCGCAAAAACTAGCTGGTTGCCGGATCGATCCGCCAGTATCACTGCCGGTAGCTGCCACAGCTAACCCCCCTGATACTGCCGCTGCTGAACCACCCGAGGAACCTCCAGGAACAAGTTTTTTTTCAGATTTTGCTCGCGTCGTCCAAGGGTTTTCAACGGAACCAAAGTAACTAGTTGTATTGGCTGATCCCATTGCAAATTCATCCATATTACATTTGCCCAACATTATAGCGCCGTCTCGCCATAGTTGTTCAGTCACAGTTGACTCGTATTGGGGGACAAAGTTTGACAGCATATTGGAACCTGCCGTTGTACTCACACCTGATGTACAAAATAGATCTTTTACACCTATGGGGATCCCATCCAATGCCAGCCCCTCGCCCCTCTCAATTCTTTTGTCGGACTCTTCGGCCATTTGGATGGCTTTTTCTTCAGTTATTGATATAAAACAGTTCGATTGAGAATTCTGCTCTATTGCTTGCAAATAAGCTTCTGTTATCTCCTTTGCCGACAGGTGTTTATCACTTATGGCTTTTTGGAGATCCGCAAGGTTAAGTTCAAGAATATTGGACATTACTCGACCACCTTGGGAACCGCAAAAAAATCTGATTCTCTATCCGGCGCGTTTTTCAAAACTTTATCTGGATAGCCACCATCAGTTACATCGTCATCTCTCTTTGGTAATTCATGCCCAGTTACGCTAGCCATTGGTTCTACGCCCTCTGTGTCTACCTCATTTAATTGCTCTATCCATTCTAAAATATTATTCAACTCTCGAGCGGTCGTTTCTAATTGTGTTTCTTCAATTTCAATTCGCGCTAACTGACTTACCCGTTGAACCATTGTTTTGTCTAAAGACATCGCCATACTCTCTTTAAAAAAGCGTTTCCAAAGCAACTATATTTATAGTTACGCTGAATACGAACTACATTCAATAACTGCAAACTACTTTTGTAGCCCCCATTAATTTGGTTTATTTTTTCTTTATGAATAGTATCTTGTGGTTATGCAAGTTTCCGAACCTATTAAAGACAATGTTCTTGGCTTGGTAAAAATTTTACCAAAAGACATGAAACTTCTTGGTATTGATTTAGGAACTAAAACAATTGGCTTAGCCATATCTGATCCGTATCTGAAAGTTGCAAGCGCCATCATGACACTGAAACGATCAAAATTAAAAAAAAACTTGCCAGAAATATCCCATATTGCAAGCGAGTTTAACGTTGGCGGCATTGTCATGGGGCTCCCTATTAATATGGACGGTACACTAAGCGCTAGGGCTCAAGCCACAAAAGATTGGGCTTTTTCATTAACCAAAATTTTTAACATGCCAATAGCCTTCTGGGATGAAAGGTTGAGCACTGCTGCAGTCGAGCGGGCGATGATAAGTGCAGATGTCAGTAGGGAAAAACGAGCACAACAGGTTGATGCAGCAGCAGCCACCTACATATTACAGGGCGCGCTGGACTTCATACAGTTCAATGCTGCCAACAGGCCAATGAAGAAATAATAAAGAGCGCCCTAATAACCATCGACTAAGTAGCGGCTTATAATATTCCTCTGGACCTGTTGCGTTCCCTCTACGATCTGTAGAACTTTGGCATCTCTAAAATATCTGTTTATGGGATAGTCTCCAGAGATACCGGCCGCTCCAAATAATTGAACTGCATCTGTAGCTACCTTCATTGCAGTGTCGCTCGCATGGCATTTTGCGACCGCCGCTTGTTTTGCCAATGCTTTTCCTGTCACACCGGCATCTGCTGCTGCTGCTGCCTTGTAAACCAACCCTCGTGCTGCCTCGGTCTGAATATGCATATCAGCGAGCATCCAACGAACGCCCTGAAAATTTGCGATATCTTCTCCAAATGCTTGCCTATTTTTTACAAAAGCAAGAGCGTGATCAATAGCACCTTGAGACAATCCAACACCTCTAGCTCCTATTATTGGTCTTGAAATATTGAATGCTTCCATGACGATTTGAAAACCTTTGCCTGGCTCTCCAAGCATTGCGTCCGTTGGGACAAAAGCTTCATCGAAATAAAGTGGACAAGATGGGATTCCTCGGGCACCCATTTTTTTTTCCGGTGAACCAATCGAAAAGCCCTTAGTCTCTCGATCGACTATAAAAAAATTAATCGCTCCCCGTCCTGATATTCCTGCCACTCGAGCCGCCACAACTATAAAATCTGCGACAGAGGAATTGGTACACCAGATTTTTTCTCCAGATATTTTATAACCCCCGTCAACTGGTATAGCTCTGGTCCTAATGCCACTTACGTCTGAGCCACTTTGCGATTCTGTTGTTGAAAAAGCGCCTCTTAAAGAACCATCAGCCAACCCCGGCAAGTACTTATCTTGCTGATAAGCAGATCCACCTGCCAAAATCGCGCCAAAAGGCACCCATTGAACTACCAACAAATAAGCTGTGTTATAACAAATCCGTCCTAATTCTTCGATCGCAATACAAGCGCCCAAGATGCTACCTATGCCACCATATTTTTTATCAAATGGGAGTGTAAAAAGCTCCAACTCACGCAAGAGCTCAAACATGTCGTGAGGATATTCACCTAGACGATCAATGTCATCCGCGCGTTCTGAAACTCTTTCAACCGCAACGCGCCGAACCATTTCGCGGAGTTCATTATGATCGTCAATGAGTAAGTCAACCATTTAGGAACTCCTCAACCTAATTTTTAGACCACTCTTCGATTTCTTCGGGTCGCAGCCACGGTTTGAGTGCTTCTTCAAGATCTACCATAGAAGCCCTTCGCGGAGGCGTTGGTTTGGGGTTGGGTGTTCTCGCAAACCTTGGCGCTGGCGCTGGTTGAATAACACCGTCTATATTTATAAAGGTTTCTCTTTCAGCGTTATGAGGATCGTCGGCAACTTCGTCTAACTCTAGCACTGGAGCGAAGCATGCGTCACTTCCACCCATAATGGCAACCCATTCATCTCGCGTTTTTGATGCAAATCGTTCGGCTATTATGGATTTCAGTTTAGGCCAATCATTTCTATTCATTTGATCTGACACGAGGCTTATATCTAACTCCATTAAACTAAACATTTCGGCATGAAATTTCCCTTCTATTGCCGCCACCGATACGAACTTTCCGTCCAGACACTCATAGGTTTCATAAAAATAGGCCCCAGAATCGAGCACATTTTCACCACGTTTATTTGTTAGCAATCCCCCGGCAAACATTCCATAAGCTGCTGCCATCAATGAGGATGCTCCATCCACCATTGCAGCATCTACGACTTGTCCTTTACCCGATTTCGAAGTTTCCAGGAGACCAGCCAAAATTCCCACTACCAAGTAAAGAGAACCCCCACCGTAATCACCAACAAGGTTCAAAGGAGGTGTAGGTTTTTGGCCCGCTCGACCTATTGCAGCAAGGGCACCGCTCATTGCTATGTAATTTAGGTCGTGACCCGCCGCCTTAGACATAGGCCCCTCCTGCCCAAAACCAGTCATGCGACCAAAAACTAGTTTAGGGTTAATTCCTAAACAGACTTCTGGACCCAATCCAAGTCGCTCCATTACACCAGGCCTGAACCCTTCTATTAAGGCATCAGCCTTGCTAATAAGTTTCAGTACTCTTTTGATATCATCGGGATTTTTCAAGTCTAATGCTATAGCATTCCGCGATCTGAGAGTTACATCACATTCGAGAGGCCTCTGTACTCCGAGACCAGCTTCCTCTTTACGTTCAACACGCAAAACTTCGGCGCCCATATCCGCCAGTAACATCGCCGCCATTGGGCCAGGCCCAATACCAGCTAGCTCTAAAACTTTATAACCTTGTAGTGGCCCCATTCTTTTCTTCCCTCATACCTGCTTTTAACTTTGTACTTTATGATGTTTTTTGGACCCGATATCTAAAATCACAATGGGTAGCTCCCTGCATTATTGTTTGCCCACGATCTAATTCAATACTCGGGTCATATCCCTTACAAAAAGAGCCATCACGGCCACATGACAATAGATGCCCTATTTTCCCCAACCCCATTTCCTTATAGGTTTCTGCATATCGACACCTTGTTACATTAAAATCAAATTGCTCGTCCGTTTCCTCTAAAACTTCAACCTCTAGCGCGCCCCCCATTTTCCATCGCTCGAATAACGAAATAAATGCTCTTAAACTCGGCCCTCCCTCGCTTTCTTCTGCCAACGACTTTCCCTGCTCTATCGCCGCTTTTTCTATCGCTGCGCCGAGAATTTTTTCCGCTTTTTCATGGCCTATTTCTAACGCCATTTCTTCGTATATAGGCTTAATAATATTTGCCTCGATACGCCGAAGGTCTAAAATCGGTATCTCGTTCATTTCCCGTGTCCAAGTATCACCATGCCGTATACCCCCCATCTAATAATAAATCTGTTCCTGTCATAAAACTTGACTCATTACTTGCAAGAAAAACTGCCCCAGCAGCTATTTCATCTGGCTGCCCAAGGCGGCCCAAAGCATGCTTTGGGCCCCATTCCTTTTCCGCCGTTTCCATATCGCCCCAACGAGCCAAAAGCCTATCAGTGGCTATACCGCCCGGAGAAATGCTATTGCACCTAATATTCTCATCTTTGTGATCCAACGCAATACCCTTCACCAACTGTAGGATACCGCCTTTCGTCGTACAATAAGCTGTAGAGCCAGGCCATGCGACCTGACCCATTTGGGAAGCAGTGAGAATGATCGAACCACCTCCTCCTTGACGTAAAAGAGGTATTCCATGCTTACAAACCAAAAACGATCCGGTTAGGTTCACATTTAGCGTTCTGTTCCACTCATCCTCAGGAAGATCGACAACATCAAGACGCTCAGTAAGCGTTGCAGCCATGCAAGCAATGGTATCCAAACCATCAAATACTTCGCTTGTCTCAGCAATAGCATTCCGCACAGAACCAGTATCCGCGACGTCGCACTTAATCCCGATGGCCTCAACGTTACAGGTTTCTTTTATTTCCAGTGACTGCTTTTTACACTCTTCTTCAGAGATATCTGCAAGAGCAACTGCCGCACCTTCAGCTGCAAACGCTCTTGCTACACTCAAACCAATACCTTTAGCCGCTCCCGTTATAAAAGCTTTACGACCCCTCAAGCGCATAGTTAGCTCCCTTTACCTGTGTCACCTAATATACTACCCGTCTGAGACCTTGGGTCTCTTAGGCCCCAATTCCCACTTTCCACCTGATGTAAAAAGTCGTCGACAAACCAATTAAACATAGCTGGTTCCTCTAAATTTATAGTATGACCCGAACGCGGAAGTACAACCAGCGAACTCGAGGAAATATTTCGCTTCATCAAAAGCCCTGGATCTAGACAAGGGTCGTCTTCATCTCCATTAATTATCATTGTCGGAACAGTTAGTTCTCGCATTTTGTCTTCCAGGTCATAAAGCGATGGCCGAAGGCGCTGAACTCCCATCATCGTATTTGCTGAACCTTCGGTTGAGTGCTCTCTTAACTGGACCTCGAATTCCTTCCATCCACGGGGATCTTTATTTTGATACTGCACCCTCGTTGGGCCTGAAGCATAGGCTTTACCAGCAACATCCATTGTTTCCTTTTTTATTTTTTCAACGGTGGCAAGTGTTTCATTTTGAAACATTTCTCTTTGATTTGGCTGTGCACCATATCCACATCCTCCAACTACAAGTGACAATGCTTTTTCCGGATAATCAAAACCAAAATGTAGCGTCGCGAAGCCTCCCATGGAGAGCCCTACAATATGCGCTTCCTCAATCTGTAGCGCGTCCATAACTGCTCGGATGTCGTCACACGCTCTTTTCTGAGAATAATCATTGGGATTGCTTGGAATATCTGAGGGCGAATAACCACGCGCATTATATGTTATAGCCCGATACCGCCTCGAAAAATGACGCATCTGCGGCTCCCAGCTTCTATAATCCCCAGCAAATTCGTGGACAAAAATTATGGGCGTACCCTCGCCAGCTTCCTCGTAATAAAGTTCTACATTATCATCGGTTTTCAAATGAGGCATTGACCCCTCCCTATCCAAAAAATTTACTGATCAAAACCTATATTAAGTTTTTAATACCCAAGTCTAAATATTATTACCTAAATAAGCGAATTAGCTATCATTTTCGAAGTTATGATACATTTTGCTATTCATCACCTATCAAACAATTAAAGCAAAATCGAGCTTCTCTGAAGTTGGTCACATGTTTCTAGGGTCAATAGAAAGTGAACACATAGTAAATTAGCAACAACATATATATAATGAGCTGGTCTTATTCTAAACTTTTAAAGCGGATACGGCAAAATTTCTAAAAAATTATTTTAAAATTCCAAAAGCAACTATTGCCGTTAGTTAATGAGTTCTCTAAGATCTAACACCATAAACAACCGGGAGGGGTTTTTTTATGAATTTTGAGAAAATTAGAAATATGGCAGTAGGCCTTGCAGTAATGGTGGCGCTAGCGTTCACCGTATCTACAGGTCCAGTTTCTGCTGAAATGAAAAAGAAAGAATTTAAAGTTGTGGGGACATGGAGCTTCCTTGACCATTGGAAAGAAAGAGAAGGTCCATTCTGGAAAGAGCGATTGCCAAAACTCTCTGGCGGCAAACTAACCGCTAACGCAAAATCGCAAACGGAGCTAGGTCTATCTGGTTTTGAAATTATGCGCCTTTTAAAGTTAGGTGTATTTGACGCTGTTCACGGTGTAACAACCTATGTAGCACAAGACAGCCCAGCCATTGAAGGTGCTGATCTCGCTGGTGTAATTCAAGATTTAGGTCTGTATCGTAAGGCAAATGAAGCATATAGAGATATCTTAGCTCGCGAATTTGAAGAAAAGTACGGTGCGAAACTTCTGATGATTTATGCATGGCCTAGCCAGCAGCTTTTTTGTAATCTGGGTGACAAGAGCATTAAAAGCTATCCACTATCTAAACTTAAAGGCAAAAAAATTCGCACGTATAGCACGACACTCGGTGACTTTATCGAGGGCGTAGGCGGTAGTGCAGTAACGATTGCTTTCGCAGAAGTTGTACCAGCACTTCAAAAAGGTGTCGCTGACTGTGGACTTACCGGTATTCTTCCTGCTTAC
>PCAV01000134.1 GCA_002730675.1 Rhodospirillaceae bacterium
ATCATTTGGAATACTGAAATAGGCCTTAAACAAAGTACATCTGATTTGGCACGTGCTGAGCGGGCCAGAAAACAAATATATGAAACTTTTGCCGCCGTATTTCGAGAATATGAGTTGCTGGTGACACCAGGTGCCAACACGCCAGCTTTTGATGTAAATTTACGCCACCCGGTGTTTATAGACGGGCAGAAATTAGAACATTATATGGGAGCATCCCTTCTAACGGGCGCGGTTACGCTAAGTGCATCGCCTGCATTGTCATTACCTTGCGGATTTGACAAATATCAACGGCCTGTTGGATTGCAGATAGTAGGTCGACCCCGTGGGGAGGCAGCCGTGCTAGCAGCTGCGAGTTTATTCGAAAAGTCTAGCAAGTTAAGTGGGTTAGTCCCTATAGATCCAAAGCAGGGTGAGGTGCCGCCTCTATAATAATAAATCGGAAAACTACCTTTCATTATTTTTTCAGCATCTAATTTAACCAAGCATTTATATCTCTTAAACCTTGTTCAACGATCATTTTTGGAGCCCCACTGTATTTAAATGAATTTCGTGCCAATTGCGCCAATGTATTATCGGATAAACGCATCTGTTTACGACAAAGTTCAAACTCGTCGAGAAGGCTTGGGCCGAAGAGAAGTGGGTCGTCACTGCCCAGCGAACACGCGACCCCTGATTCTATTAAAAGCGGTAATGGATGTGCCTGAATATTGGGAAAAACACTTAATTGAATGTTTGACGAGGGACAGACGTCCAAGCATATATTTTTTTCTTTTATTTTTTCTATCAAAACTTCATCTTGGATTGCAAGCACACCGTGCTGAATGCGCGATGCGTTTAATATATCGATAGCTTTTTCAACAGAGTCTGGGCCCTTCCCGGGGGTTGGTGCTATTTCGCCAGCATGGGGAATTGATAAGGCTTTTGTCTTTTTTGTAAAGATGTGGAAAGCTTCTGCAAAAATCTCTGGTGGGTAGCCCTCTTCGTTTCCATGCAGGCCGAGGCCGATTATTCCCGGGTAAGGTTCACCACCATTTATATTTTTCGCGGTAATTTGGTGTTTCTGTGAAGAGATCAAATTAGACGTAAGTTTAGCTCTTTCATTGGCCTGTTCTATTGGGCGCGTGCGGTCAATCGCCGAAATAAAACTTATTCCCACGCCAGTTTTTTCAGAAGCATTTCTAGCGGCCTCCAGAGCAAATAGCCATCCTTCGTAAGGTGTTTCAAATAATCTAAGCGACTTGTCTGCTCTTAATGTCGTATACCTATCTGCGTCGAAGGCTGGCTCAATCCAAGTTGCACCATCCTCAGCAGCGTCTTCTGCAACTTCTTGAATGATACGAGCCAAATCTTGTCTTGTGCGAATGCTATCTGAAGCAGCCTTGTATACTTTATTAAAGGCAACGAAATTTGAAAATTGTTTGCCTCTCGTATCACTAGGCCGTTTTATTTTGTAACGTTCACAAAATTCTGTAAGTGTTGCGGGACGCATTGCGCCTTCTAGATGCAGATGTAGATGCGCTTTAGGAAGATCTTTTAGACTTTTTACGGGCATGTGTTAAACCTCTGGAGAGATTATATCTTTACCTATGTTAGGTGTTGCATTGAAAAGTATTTTTCATAAATAAGCGAGAAGTATCATTTATTTATTTATTCAGCAAATCGTGCTGCATAAAAGTTTGAGTAGTATACAATACTTTTTATAAAGTTAATTATTTCATTCGATAGGTGAAGAATAAAACCATAGTCAGTAGTAAAGTTTGTTTCGGATAATAAATTTACGAACTCATGATGATTCTTTCTGAATTAGGTTGTGGTTGTCTGCCACGTAAAAAAGTACATCCTTTTGATTTGAAATACGTATTATGATAATTTCCCCAGAATTACTCGCATACTGATGGAAAAGTCCTCCAAGAAAATACAGCTCTGTATTGCACTCTTAGTTGCATCGCTTGCGATTTCCCTAGCTGTGATCGGTTTTCGCAGCGAAGTCATTAAGGTATGGCTTAGGTGGATCGAATTTTTATCTAATGTTCCAGGATTGAGTGGCCTATTTCTTTTGATAATATTCCCCGTAATATTTTTGCTTGTTTGCTTTGTCGTTAAGCGTTTATCGCAATTTTTTAGCTCCTAAAACAAATGTTATTTTGCTTGTGCGTTTACGGGGCAAAATTAGCAAAAGTCTCCAAAATCTAGAATTTATTGTAATAACTCAGAAATTTAACTATTATCAGACAACTTTTGCTTTGGGATGGAGAGAAGCATGCGTTATTCGCACTACTTGGCACAAACAAATGTCAGCTATAAAACCGTGAGTTATAATATGCTGACACCTAAGCCAGTTGATGGAGACCCTAACGCTCTTAAACCAAGAAAAATAAATGTTACCTTTAAAAGCGCGGTGGATCTTCTTGGCCCCTACAGCTATGTGAGAATTATGGATCAAATAAAAGCTGTCGTACCTCTAGCCTTATATTTAATCCTTTTCCAAGTATTAGTGTTAAGACAGCCAATTGATGCAGCAGCATCCCTTGCTGTAGGTTTGGCTGCGGTTATCGTTGGTTTGGCTGTATTTATGGAAGGGCTAAGTACAGGGCTCATGCCATTTGGTAAGATTATAGGGGATAACCTGCCGAAAAAAGCCTCAATGACTGTAGTCTATATCATTATAGGCATACTCGGTGTCGGTGTTACCTTTGCAGAACCAGCAATTGGCGCGCTACAGGCTTTTGGAGCTTCAGTGGATGTCAAGAAGGCGCCTTACTTATATGAATTGCTAAATAATTGGACGATGCCACTTGTTCTTATGGTTGGTGCTGGTGTGGGGCTTGCAGCAATTTTAGGTACGGTAAGGTTTGTTAAAGGATGGTCGCTAAAACCAATGATTTATTTAGCACTAACGCCTGTTGCCTTACTTTCTTTATATGCTTGGAGTGATCCCAACCTTCAAAGCATACTAGGCTTAGCGTGGGATTGTGGCGCTGTAACAACCGGTCCAGTGACGGTGCCATTGGTGTTATCGCTTGGTATCGGAATAGCAAATGCAGCAGGAAAAGGAAATTCATCGCTTTCAGGCTTTGGCGTTGTTACCTTAGCCTCCCTGTTTCCCATATTAGCTGTCCTAATACTATCAGTTTTTGTTTCTTTTACAGTTACACCGGAACAAATTATTGCTGCCGCAGCAAGTGCCGGCGGGTCGACGCAGACAGAGCTTAGCATCTGGGATCAGACGCCATTAGTTGAGATCGTTTTGGGTGTACGAGCTATTCTGCCTCTAGTCATCTTTCTTATGTTTGTTCTGTTTATAGTGCTACGTTCGACACTACCAAATAGGATGGTCACCATCTACGGTCTCACCCTATCTATTTTGGGAATGTGTATTTTCAATGTAGGCTTAACTTACGGGCTTGGAGCAATTGGATCTCAAACGGGAAGTGCTTTGCCCGCTGCGTTTATGCAGCTTCCAATTGTTGAGAACTCACCGCACTATCCAGAGATCGTTGGCTTCGTCATATGCGTTGGCTTTGCATTTTTATTAGGTTTTGGTTCGACGCTAGCCGAACCCGCCCTAAATGCTCTCGGCCTAACAGTACAGGAATTAACTAACGGCGCATTTAAAAAGTCCATGCTCATGTATAGTGTAGCTACGGGTGTGGCTGTTGGAATTGCCCTTGGGGTTGCTAAACTGATTTTTCACCTCGATCTTATGATGTTGCTATTACCGCTGTATGCAATAGGTATTATTATGACCTTTTTATCCACAGAAGAGTTTGTGAATGTTGCCTGGGATAGCGCTGGCGTCACTACCGGACCTGTAACTGTTCCTCTGGTTCTTGCTATGGGATTAGGGTTAGGTAATGCTGTTTCTGCAATAGAAGGTTTTGGAATACTATCGCTGGCGAGTATTTGTCCGATTGTCGCAGTTTTGACAATGGGGCTAGTAATACAAATGACCCAGAAGACAAAGGTAACTCAAGAAAGTTAAAAAGTTTAACCAAAAGATAAGGATATTACACATGGCCGGAAGAAATATAACCTATCTATCTGAAGCAAACTTAATAACATGCGTTCTCCAGACTGGGTTAGCTGAAGGCGTTCTCGACGCTGCAAAAAATTGTGGTGCTCAGGGTGCAACTATTAGTTATGCGCGAGGTACGGGCATTCGAGAAAGAATGGGACTGCTTGGCGTAACTATTGATGAACAAAAAGAGGTTATCCGAATAATCGTCTCTGAAGAACAAGCGGATAGGGTATTCGAAGCTATGTATCTTGCAGGCGGTCTTGATACGCCAGGAAAAGGAATAATGTTTATGACCAAACTGGACCGAGTTGCTACTTATATACCTGAGTCAGTTCTCAAAGAGATTGCTTGAGGAGAGTAAGATGACCGTTGAAATTGGAGCATTGCTCAGTAAAGACTTTGGTCAAAAGGCTCTAGAGACGCTAAGTGACTTTGAAGGCGTAAAAAACATAAGCGTAGAAACAGGAAGGTCTAGTGACCTCTTCGAAGAGAAGCAATTTGGTACTTTTGGAGAAGCTGCCATAGTAAGCATAATTGCTGAGACCTCTCAAAAGGACAAAGTGTTCGACGCTCTTTATGATTTGTGCGAACTTGACGGACACCAAAGTGGGTTAGTGTTTATGACGCCGGAGGTTATTAAATCGACGCTTGATTCAAAGTAATCAGTGATCTGAATGGCACGGTTTTGATAAATAGATTTACTTCTCAGTCATCACCCATTCTCCACTCCAATCTTTGGGAGGGGGGGACTCTTTAAATAGTTCGCACCTCTCTATATAGAGTTTACTTGGAACATCTTCAGAATTAGCATCCAAAGCAGCTTTAAAAGATTTAATGGCGTCGTCGAACTTTGTGTTCCTGTAATGTGCTAATCCTTCTGTAAAATGACCGACAACGTCCATTCGTGCGGGAAAAGTCTCATCGTCATGAAAGTCTAGGACCTCAAAAATAGAAACTGGTTCTGTCTTGCCTTTCACAACGATACGATCAAGCTCCCTAAGAGCATAAATACCTTTTAACTTGGTTTGCGTGAACTCTGATATTATTATTTGTGCTCCGTATGTTTTACAACTGCCTTCTAATCGAGCTGCTAGGTTCACTCCATCACCTATCATCGTAAAGTCCATACGTTTAGAGGAACCAATATTTCCAGTCACAACATTGTCAGTATTTACACCTACCCCCATACCAACGGGCATCTTATCCGCTTTCAAGCGGTCAGCATTCCATGTACGCAGTTGAGAAATCATAGCTATGGATGATCTTACAGCGGCGTCGGCAGCATCGTCGCTTGGGAAAGGAACGCCAAACCCAGCCATTATTGCGTCGCCGATAAATTTATCCAACATACCTCCAGCATCTGAAATACAAGCTACCATTATCTCAAAATATTCATTTAGCATGGACACAGTATCTTGAGGTCCAAGAGCTTCCGCTATTGTTGTAAAGCTCCTTATGTCTGTAAAGAGAACTGTGGCTTCAGCTGCTTTTCCCCCGAGTATTGCTTGCCCGTCTCCCTCTTCGAGAAGTTGGTTGGCAAGTTGTGGATCCATATAGCGCGACATTGTTGAGCGAACACGCTTTTCGCTAGATATATCTTCAACTAGAATTAATGCACCAATATTCTCCCCTTCTCCCGATATCATTGGCTGCAACGCTATATTAGCAGATACCTTGCTTCCATCACCGGTTATTAAATCTGCATCCTCTAAATTTTCAGTTTCTCCTGTTTCTCGTACCTTGTTTACTTGGTCTACGAGCCAAAAATTTTGATCGTCGAGGACATCAGACAAAGGTTTCCCAAGATTATCGTCAATTGATATCTTTAAGATTTTCTCAGCCGAAGAATTGATACTCTTTAGATTGCCGTCTTCATCTACAGTTATGACACCATTAGACATACTGTGAAGCATCGCTTCGTTATAATTCTTTACTGCTTGCATGTCGTTAAACATTTTTGCGTTTTCAAGGCCAACCGAGATCTGCGCAGTAAATGCTTGTATCCTATGTTCATCTTCCTCGGTGAAAGGCCCACCAATTTTATTAAGGGCTTGAGTTACTCCGATTCTTTTTCCTTCCTTATTTAAAATCGGCACGCAAAGGACGGATCGTGTAAAGAAGCCCGTCTGCTTGTCAAAGGATGGATTAAAGCGCAGGTCAGCGTAGGCATGGGGAATATTTACGTTTTCCCCTGACTGGAATACAGCCCCAGATATACCAGCGTTATTCGGGAGACGTATTTCAAAAGCTCCAAGGCCTGCTCCCACCATAGAAAATAATTCATCTGTTTTTTCATCATTCAGAAAGACAGTTGCTCTCTCACAACCCAGCATGTCGGTGGCCGCATCGACAACATGGTTTAAAAGTCTAGATAAGTCGAGCTCTGTGGTGAGTTTTGAAACCAACTCCATAAACTCAGCTTCACGTCGTTTTTGAGCCTCCATCCGTTCGGTAAGTGCGTAAGTATTTAGTGTAGAAGCACATTGTGAGGCGACGAGTTCAATTTTTGAAAGATCAGCTTTTGTGAATCGCCCTTTCTGCTTATTAAGAACCTGCAGGACACCTATTGGAATATCGCTTGTTGAAAAAATTGGTACGCATATAAGACTTTTAGTTCGAAAACCAGTGCGTTCGTCGACTTCTTTATTAAATCTCTCATCTTTGTAAGGATCGTTAACTATTGTAGACTCGGCATTCATAAAAACCCAGCCAGCGACGCCAGACTGCTCGTCTATTCTTATTTCTCTAGACAAATTACCAAGTGCGACGCGAGTGTATAATTGGTGGGCGGCCGGGTCGTGGAGGAATAAGCTACCTCGTTCGGCGTCAAGCGTCTGGGTAACATGGGTGATTAGATACTCGAGAATTTCATCGAATGAACCTAGGCGCGAAAGGTCACTTGCTATGTCGCGGGTTTGTCGTGATACATTGTCTTTGTCCAACTTCTTGTTGTTTGCCACATTTTTACCCGACGCTTTCATATACCCACTCCCTCTTAAAAACTCTTACAAGTTCCTTTATTAAATTCACATTTTGTCGGTTGGAAATTGTTTTGCATAATCGGCTCTGACTGCATCCATGGTCTCCCGAAGTGCTTGAACATTTGCTTCAGCATCTCGTCGTGCCGCTTCATGATTGGCCCGTTCTTTATCTAGTTTTTCTTCGTATTCGTTTCTCATTTTTTCCATGGTGTCTCTGAGTGCTTGCGTTCGTCGCTCTGCTTCGCGCCGTCCGTTTTCGGATAGTGCCCGTTCTTTATCTAGTTTTTCTTCGTATTCGTTTCTCATTTTTTCCATGGTGTCTCTCAATGCCTGCGTTCCCGCTTCGGAATTTCGCTGTACTCCCCCATGCGCGGCACGTTCGCCATCTAACTTTTCTTCATAGTTATTACGCATTTGTTCCATGGTGTCCCTGAGTGCTTGAATGTTTTGTTCTGCCTCTCTTCGTGCAGCTTCATGTAATGCTCTCTCATTATCTAATTTTTCTTCATATTGATTCCGCTGCTGTTCTAATTTGTTGCGGAGGGCCTGGATATTACTTTCAGCCTCCCTGCGGTTTCCTTCCTGGTCTGCGCGCAAGTTTTCAATCTGAGCAAGAGTATCTGCAGCTGAATTCTCTAGTTTTTCGCGAAGCGCCCTTATTGTATCTTCTAACAATCGCTTCTCCGCCTCTGCTGTGGCTTTCAAGTTATCGTTATCATTTTCTATTTTACTAATAATGGAAATCCTTTTTTGGCAGGGCTTGTACTATATGGTCAGTAGAAGAACTGTAAACGCATAGATACCCTTAGGAAACTAGAAAAGCATTTTTTTAATCTGTAGTGTTAAGTAATTCTCGGACTTTTTCCATGAGATTATCCGCCGTAATGATTCCCTGAGAACTTATATCTAATTTTGCGGATTGCAGTGATTTGGCTATCCAAGTGTTGCAGGTATTCAACAAATGAAATTCGCCATTACTTAAGTAAAAACGACTTACTTTCTCACCGTGCAATCCTATGCCAACGTTTTTTGCCTCTCCATTTGCAGTTCTCACAAAACTTTTATGAATAAAACGAAGGAGTTCACTGTAACCTTCTCCAGTTATCTTGAGCTTTAGGATCTCAGAATTTGTAAAAACCTCATTTATTGGGCTTTGAAAAGCATAGATATGTATTACCGAGCTCTCTGATGTAAAGGCTGCTTCAAAAGCCATGCGTATAGTTGGGTTTTTGGATTTATAAAAACGGGCATCGCCCCATCCAATTTCTAGGAAAGTCGAATTAGGAAAATGCTTTGTTTCAGGTAAGTTCCGCTTCAGGATTTCATCTATCGGGATGACGATCCCTACATGCCATCCGGTATTGACTAGATGAATGATCTTACTTTCAGCTATCGTATTAGAGACAACCAGTATTAAAAAAAAAAGCGAGATAATGGTTAGTCTTGATAAATTTCGAATACTAATCATATTCCAAAAGCAATCATTACAATAATTAAGCGAACTTAACCAAGTATTAAGCAATAAAGTTAACTTGACTATTAATCTTTACTAATTTCTTCACTTATTTAACTTTAACAGGCTAGAGAT
>PCAV01000135.1 GCA_002730675.1 Rhodospirillaceae bacterium
AGGCGGTTAACCCCTTTGGCCGCGTGGCGGATATAGATGAAATGTTGACAATTGAACCACCATCGCCGGAGGAGATCATGGCTGGGATGGCATATTTTGACATTAGAAACATTGGCTTGAGATTTATTTCCATCACTCTTTCCCAATATTCCTCTGACTCCTTTACTACCGATAAGTTACTAGCAATTCCAATATTGTTGTCCAAGACATCGAGGCGGCCATAATGGTTCAAGGCACATTCAACGACTTTTTCACAATCTTTAGCTTTTGTCAGGTCAGCAGCAATGCTTACCGCGTGACCATTTCGTTCGCTTATCATTTGGACCGTTTTTTCTGCAAGTTCTTGATCCTTGTCTGCGACGACCACTTTAGCACCTGCTTCAGCTAATAAAATAGCGGCAGCTCTGCCATTTCCAATGCCGTCTCCTTTCGCTCCCGCCCCAGCAATAATCGCTACTTTTTCCTTCAATCCTAAGTCTAGTGAGTCATTCATGTTTCTCTCCTCGATTTGTGTTGATTTTTATGACCAACAGCTTCTCAGTCAAGTTGCAGACGAGTGACAAGTTTGAGAATCAGAATGGTGTTGTTAAATTTCTCAAAACTTAATGGGATCATACTCCAACAGCGACAGGGCTAACCATTTGTTTAATTGTTTTCATGACAGCTATTCCGACTATCTTCCCGGTCTTTCTATTAGTTTCCGCGACCGTCAAATTTTCCCGAAACTCGTAACTACCAAATGCTCCTGTTGCCTGTATTTCGCATACATGAGTATCAATCTCAGTATCTGCAATTATGGTCAATTTTGTTTTATCTAAACCTAAGCCAGCGAGCGCCACAGCAGCAGATATATTTACATTCTGCGGATAACGAGCAGCTCCTTCCCTGGGTGTCCCTTCAAATATGACGGTTGGAGTTGCCAAGCTGGATAGATCGAACAGTTTTTCCGCATGAGTTCCATACCAAGCCGAAGGGTCTTTGCGAACTATCATATGAACCGATGCTAAACCGCCAACGGCGGCCGCAGAAAGAGTGTCAAGTGAGCCTATTCCTGCGGAGGGAAGGATGAGTCTCGCACCATTTTCCCGGGCAGTGTTTATGCAGTCATCATAAAGCTTGTCATCGGTGAATGCGCCGACGGATGTCACCAGAAGGTCAATTCCAGAGCGCAATATTTCCACGGCATACTTTTGTATAGTCTGGTGCCCAGCAACCTCTAAAATTACATCCGGTTTTGTTCCGATGAACTCATCAAAATCTGTGGTGATAATCGATTTATTAAGCGATCGATCTGCTCTGGGGTTCTTCACCAATATAGCTGGTATCTCTATTTCAGCCTTGTACTCTTGGGAAACCATTTTTTCTACGTCAACCCCTATAGCTCCCAGACCCATCAGACCTAATTTCAGCATCTTTGAACTCTTTCCCCGCAACGTCTATTTTCCATAATGCTTGTCACTTTCTTCCTTGTGCCGTGTTAAAGCCATTAATCTTCTGTCTCTCCACCGGGCTCGTTTTCGAAGATCATTGATTGACATAACCTTACGGCGCTCTTCTTCCATTTTGATAAATCTACTTGTATCCCATGGCCTTATTGATGATTGCTCTTTTGCGATAGATTCGAATGCAGGTCCAAACCTTTCGAGGTAGTCACGTATCCCACCTGGAGCGTTTAGATCTATTGTTTCCATTGGTCCCATAATAGACCAGCGTAACCCGAGACCATGTTTTATTGTCTTGTCGAGGTCAGCACCCGAAACGATTCCATCTTCAACTAATTTAAAAGCCTCGTTAAGCAGAGCTACTTGAAGTCGATTCAACACAAATCCCTTGATTTCTTTGTTTATTGTAATAACCTCCATACCAGCTGCTTCAAGCAAATTTTTTGCCCTAAAAATGGCCTCATCTTTCGTTTCCGGGGCCCCAGATAACTCTACTATTGGTAATAAATAAGGTGGGTTTGCAGGATGAGCGACAATTATCCTTCCAGCACCCTTCATGCCGTTTGAAATATCGCTACAAGGAATAGCTGAGGTTGAACTTGCCAAGATTGTTGTCTCTGGTAAGAGTTCATCCATTCGGCTGAATAATTCCCTCTTTATTTGAACGTTTTCAAGAGCATTTTCCTGAACCCATTCGGCCTCCTCAACAGCGCCTTCTAGAGTTTTATAAGGTTGAATACGGCCTAACAAATCATCTTTCGAACTGATTAACCCATTACTTTCCAAATCGGCAAGATTTATTTCTAAGAGGTTCATTGCTTCTGAAAGTGCAGTCGGGTCTATATCATATAAACTGACGTGATGGCCTGCTTTGGCAAACACCATTGCCCAAGACCTGCCTATAAAACCAGCGCCGACCACTGCTACTTTTTGTGACATCGTAATTATCCTAATGTTGGACATAAGTTTCTAATACTCGAAGACTTAGCTAAACGGATCCAGTCGCTAAGCACAAGCGCAAAACAATTATGAGTCAACAAAGGGAGAATTTTAGGCCGTTTTTGGCTGGAACTTTTTGAAAAAATGAGCCGAAAGTCCGCCCAACATCAGCCAGAATATGAAATTTACGCCTATTGAGACGGTTGAGAATTTCGCTGCGAGCTCTGCGGGGATAATACTGCTTTCAATAGAATGCTGTATTGGCGCGCCTAAAACGTGCGGTGCCAACAATAGAATAGACGCAAGTATAAACAAAGATGGATTTTTGTAAAAAACTAGTATCCATAAGCCAGTTGCAGTCACTATGGCTGTGCCTAACCACCAAAATTGCCGTTCAATCAATTCTGCCTTCATCATACCAGGCAATTCTGGCGGTAATCCGACTGCCGGCGCGAGTATAAAAGCGGCGAAGCCGCCTATACCCCATAAAACTCCAATGCGGAACCCACCGGAGGATCCTGTTATTACCAAAGCTGATACGATTAGGAGTGCGAAGCCAACTCCAGATATTATGGTTGTAAGACTTGTGTAAACTATTCTTTCAACAAAGCTCGCCGGTTCCCATTCCGGGTGATTTGATTCTGGGCCGCTGTTGTGAACCAGGTGAACGACAAACTTATCAATGCCGGTTGTATAACGTGCATCAGCCGATTGTTTGGTTTCGAATTCTTCTGCTTTCATGATCAACGGCACCGTAGTGAACTGATATAACAACGAGATTGCTAATCCAGCCAAAATGCCAGCGAGTATAGCGCTCGAAAAAAGACGTCGGATCATGATTAAATTCAATGGCAGGGAAAAGAGACTGAATGCCTAGTGTCATGGGCAGCGTTATGAATAGTGCTGGAATTAGCAAAACCAACGCCCAATATAAGGAAAGAGCCTAAAAGCAATCCCAGAACAACGGCTGTAAGTTCATTTGAGCGGGCATTTGCCGTTGCATAGCTAGGTGTTATTTGCACAGATTCACTCCCAAAAAAATTTCAACTATAGCAAATGAGGGATATATTCAATCGAGTGTTAACAGAATAGAGTAGCTTGTGTCTATTATCAAGGACCTAAAATCTCCTATTTTAAAAGATTTTTATAAATGAAAACATTGCCTGAAAGATGTGACTATCTAATTGTTGGATCGGGAGCCGCTGGTGCGATCGTCGCAGCTCGCCTCTCTGAAGACCTTGATGCGAGTGTGATTCTCTTAGAGGCAGGTGGGAAAAACAATAGCCTTCTATTGAGAGTACCCGGATTGGGCTTTGCTGCCGCAAATCATCCAAAGTACAACTGGGGGTTTGAAGCCGAGCCTTCTCCGGCAATGGATAATAGAAAATTGATTTGGCTCCAGGGCCGAGTGTTGGGCGGTTCTAGTAGTATAAATGGTATGATTTACACTCGTGGTCATTCAAGGGAATACGATATCTGGCGTCAAATGGGTTGTGAAGGATGGGGATCAAATGATGTGTTGCCGTACTTTAAGCGTCTGGAGTCATTTGAAGACAGCAATAGCAGAGAGTTGGGTAAAGAAGGACCGGTAAGTATTAGGAAAGCCAAACCGGACTTGGAGATATGTGACGCATTTCTGCAAGCAGCAAGAGACGAAGGTTATCCGATTTTGAGTGATATGAATTCGGACGTGACTGAAGGCTTTGGATTTTATGATATTAATGCTGGCACCGGAAGACGAATGAGTGCCGCAACCTCTTACCTTGAGCCGATTTCAAAACGACGGAACTTAATGGTCATTCCCCACGCACAAGTGGTAAAAATATTAATTGAGAACAATTCGGCGAACGGAGTTGAGTTTTTTTGGAAAGGAAAATTTAGACAGTTGTTCGCAGGAAAAGAGGTAGTGCTCAGTTCCGGTGCAATAAAGACGCCCCAATTACTTATGCTCTCAGGAATTGGACCAGAGAATGAACTCGAGAAGTTTGGAATTAAAGTAAAATTGAACTCCCCTAAAGTGGGTAAAACACTTCAAAACCATGTGTGCTACAGGCCCCAATACCTGTGTTCAGCGCCCATATCGTCAAGTAAACATTTGCAGCCATTGAATATCCTTAAGGCTGGAATGAAGTATGTTTTTGATAAAAGTGGTCCGTTGGCCGAGACTTATGCGGTGGCTGGCGGATTTTTGAAAACGGATAAAACACTTGAAGTGCCTGATGCCCAAGTTGTTTTGCTTTCCGCATTGGGGCCAACTAAAACAGGCGGGGCGGGGTATAAGATACGGGACTTATTACCAGACGAGCATGGATTTGGTTTGACTGTGTATCAAGGGTCTCCCAGAAGTCGGGGAAGTGTCACACTCAGGTCGCCAGACCCTTTTGATCAGCCGCTCATAACATCGGGTTATTTTTCCGACCCGTACGACATGGAAGTTCTCAAGACTGCAGTAAAAAAAATGCGAAAAATGATGAAACAGCCAGCAATTTCGCAATTTATAAAAAAAGAACTTGCGCCCGGCGAAGATATAGAAGACGAGAAATCACTTGAAAAAGAAATTCGGCGTAATGGCGCAACAGCTTATCATCAATGTGCCAGTTGTGCGATGGGGCCGGAAGATGACTCAGTCTTAAATGAAAAGTTACAGGTCCGTGGTATTGATAAACTTAGAATAGCGGATGCTTCTGTAATGCCTCGCATCCCGAATGCCGCCCTTCATGCACCCTCAATGATGATTGGTGAAAAAGCTGCGGCTCTTATCAAAGGAGAATTTATTTGAGCAGCCAATTTGGAGATATTTTGGAGGCAGAGCTTCCGATTATCGATGCGCACCATCATCTAATAGATGGACCAGCTCATTCATATTCCATAAAAAATTACCTCGCTGACTGTCAATCGGGTCACTTGATAAAAGGCTCGGTTTACATAGAGGTGCGTCAGAATTATTGGAAGAACGGACCTGCAAAACTACGTCCAGTGGGTGAAACGGAGTTTGTGGCTAATTTGAAAGAATTTGAGGATAATGACGATGGAAGGCTAACCCCTAGACTTTGTTCTGGAATAGTCGGTTTTGCTGAACTTGAAATAGGAGATCAAGTAGACGAAGTTCTAGATGCGCATATTGAAGCGGGGAAGGGGAAGTTTCGGGGCATAAGAAGAGGTGTTTATTGGTCCTCGGATCCAGCGGTTTATAGTCATGTAAGCATAAAACCTCCATCTAACCTGATGTCGGATGAAAACTTTAAAAAGGGTTTCTCGTTGCTCGCGCCCAAAAAACTCTCTTTTGATGCGGTGCTATTCCACCCTCAACTTTCTGAGTTGCGTGATCTCGCTAAAGCTTTCCCAGATACGCAAATTATTCTCAATCATGTTGGGTTCCGAATTGGTGTAGGTGAATATTTGGCAAAGCCGGAAGAAACCTTTCAAGAGTGGAGGAGGGGTTTGCAACTTGTTGCTGAGCAGGCCAACGTTGCAGTAAAGATTGGTGGACTTGGAATGGATATATGGGGTTTTAAATACCCGTCGCTGAAACCTTCTTATAAAGAGTTAGCAGCAACTTGGAAGCCTGTTGTGGAGATCGCAATTGAACTGTTTGGGATTGATCGTTGCATCTTTGAGAGTAATTTCCCGGTAGATTCAGCTAACACCGATTTCAATAGTTTGTGGAACGCCTACAAACTTATAAGCAAAGATTATTCCGATAGTGAAAAAGATAAACTATTTTTTTCTAATGCTCAGAAAATTTACAGACTTAGCCTTTGAATGAAGATTTTTTTATCCTAGTAAATTACCTCGAAAGGTATCGGTTTCGTACTCTCTCCTAAAGATGCCGCGATCTTGTAAAATAGGTACGACTTGGTCCACAAAATCGTCATAACCCTTCGGCACTATAGCGGGTGTTATGTTAAAACCATGACAGCCAGTTTCTCGCCAAATATATTCTAGCTCATCCGCAATCATCTGGGGCGTTCCAAGAATCTGTGGGATCAAACCCGACAGCCCCGATAGTCGAACAGCTTCGCGGAGTGTGATTTCTTTATCTTTAAACATTGTCGACATGGCGTTAACAAGACCTTGGGATGCCTGTGTTTTAATTTGCTGAAGGGGCTTGTCGATATCTACCTGACTAAGATCGACGCCAAATGTACCTGAAATACGAGTTAGTGCTGCCTCTATTGGTATTTTTTGAAGCATTTCGTCTTTCTTTTGAATAGCCTCTCCCAATGAATTGCCCACGAAAGGTTGAACGGCAAATGTAACTAATGGGGCTGAGGTTCTATTTTGGTCTTTCGCAGTTGTTTTAATCTGGTTCATGAAAGATTTCATTCTTTCAATATCCGGTTGAATAGAAAAGATGACATCTGCATGTGTCACGGCAAACGTTTGCCCACGTCCTGATGAACCTGCCTGAAACAAAACTGGTCGGCCTTGTTGAGAGGGTAAAACCGATGGGGTTGCGGTGCATCGAAAGTATTTCCCATTATGGTCTATCTTTTCAATTTTGTCCGGGTCTGCATAAATTCCATTTGCCGCATCAGCTTTTATGGCTTTTGGGTTAATGCCATTCCATAGCGCGTAACAAATCTCCAAGTATTCATCAGCTCGATCGTAACGTTCATCATGTTCGACGACGTCTATGCCCATTGCTCTATGCTCGGACCGAGCATTGCCGGTTACTATATTCCACCCGACACGACCTTGGCTTAGAAAATCTAAACTTGAAAGTGACCTTACAGCCAAAAATGGATGTAGGCTGGCAGCTGAGACGGTAGTTGCGATACCCAAATGTTTCGTGGCGGCAGCCATAATTCCAATAAGGGCCACTGGATCATGGGCTGGCCAACTTACGCCGTACTTTATAGCAACATCAGTAGTGTTTTTGTACATGTCATAAACGCTGGGAACGTCAGCGAAAAATAAACCGTCTAGTTTGCCGCGCTCTAATATTTTAGCAAGCCGTTGCCAGTATTTTATGGATCCAAATCCAGTGACTTGTTGGTCCTGAGGGTCTGCCCAGCTCATTGTCATGTGATTTATTGGCGTGTACATCATAAAGCCAAGAATATGCATCATTCTCTTCAACGATGAGCCCCCCTTTAAATTGTTCTTATTACTAGACTTGTAATGGTTTGAAAAATGGTATCAATACAAAACTTAGCTGTTCTTAGTCTTTATCAGGTGACAAATAGACAAACAAAAGTCCTTTTTGTTTTGCGGCGGATGGGCAATACTTTTCAAAACTGTTGTGCGCAAGAAGGTGGAGGAAAAGTTGTCAGTAATTCTCGGGAGTGGCGAATACCGATATCGGGTAGTTGATGGTTGGGCAAAGCTACCTGATAACTGGACTTTTATGGATGTTGCCGCAGTTGCGGTCGATAGCAAGGATCAAGTCTTTGTTTTCAACCGAGGAGAGCATCCTATGGTTGTATTCGATAGAAATGGAAATTTTTTAAGAGAGTGGGGAAAGGGACTATTTAGTCGTGCTCATGGTTTGCATATTGGACCTGATGATATGTTGTACTGCACGGATGATGGCGACCATACAGTAAGAAAAATTACACCCGAAGGCAAAGTCATCCTAGAAATAGGTATTCCAGGGGAGCCTGCTCCATTCATGAGCGGGGAACCTTTTCATCGTTGTACGCATACAGCACTCTCTTCAGATGATCATATCTTTGTCTCAGATGGTTATGGTAATGCATGTGTTCATAAATATTCTCCAGATGGAAAATTAATAAAAACTTGGGGTGAGCCGGGTTCTAATCCGGGTCAATTCAACCTTGTCCACAATATAGTAGCTGATGATGATGGCTGGCTTTACGTTGCGGACCGAGAAAATCATAGGGTGCAGGTTTTTGACACGGACGGTAATTTTGAAACTCAGTGGCATAATCTGCACAGGCCTTGCGGACTTTTTATGCCTAGAGGAAAGTGCCCGAACTGTTTTATTGGAGAACTTGGGCCAGGCATGGCAGTTAATCGCCATTACAAAAATTTAGGTCCAAGATTGAGTATTGTTTCAAATGAAGGGAAACTGCTCGCTCGTTTGGGTGGTGAAGATGGTCCCGGTCTAGAAATTGGAAAGTTTATGGCGCCACATGGTCTTGCAGTCGACTCA
>PCAV01000136.1 GCA_002730675.1 Rhodospirillaceae bacterium
CAGGTTGCTGCGGTCCAACAACCACCGTATGAGTATGGATCACTTGCCATTAGTGCAACTGGCCAACCATTCAACCGAGCAAACCCTGTAATAACTGATTTCCCAAACTCTCTTCCCATTTCAAAAAAAGAGCCTTGATCAACTACTGACTCAATTATGGGCCTCATTTTATAAACTTTTCTTATGTCTCTCGGCACAGAATCAATGAGATGGTCAACTCGGCGGTTAGGATCGTCATTTTGCTCCCCCCTTGGCGGTAATTCATAAACCGAATTCGGGAGATAAGAGAGAAATTTTCTCGCGCATTCAAAGGCCTCTTCTTCTGTTTCAACAGCATGGTCCACAGCACCAGCCTTTAATTGGATTTGGTACCCGCCCAGTTCGTTTTTTGTTAGGCTTTGTCCAGTTCTAGCCACAACTGGGGGGCCCGCAACAAACAGCGCAGATTTTTCTTTGATCATCACAGAATAATGTGATGCTGCGAGGTGCGCAGCGCCAAGACCGGCAACAGAGCCCAATCCTAGAGCAACTCTAGGAACAGTACCCATATTCTCAACGACTAATTCCCAACCAGCCACGCCAGGAACATTTGCACGTCCAGTCGTTTCGATTGTCTTTACAGAACCGCCGCCGCCCGAACCCTCGACTAAACGAATTAATGGCAACCTCAAAGCAAGTGCCATCTCTTCGCACATGTTATGTTTGCCTTTTATAGTAGCATCTGCTGAACCGCCTCTAACGGTGAAATCATCACCACCGATTATCACAGGCCTGTCATTGACTTTTGCCTTTCCAAAGACAAAGTTCGACGGTGTAAGCTTTTTTAAATTATTATCGGTATCGTATTCGGCTAAACCGCCAATCTTTCCGATCTCGTGGAATGTATCAGGGTCCGACATAAGTGCAATCCTTTCACGGATTGTATAGCGTCCACCGTCCTTTTGCCTCTTTACCCTTTCCGCGCCTCCTAGCTCTTCGGCAAAAGCCTCCCGCTTTTCTAGCTCATCTAACTCATCCTGCCACGTCATAATCTTTCCTTAAAAAAAATTTTCATTACGCCTAACAAGAAACCGTATGTTAGCCAGATTACATTACCTTCATCAACACCGCTTTAACGTTTTACCTGTAACTGAATAAAAAATACTTCTGCAATTAACAAGTAATTGGTATTTACAAACACTATTCTTACGGAAATCCAACGTGAATATAATATTCTAGGCGTAACTTAGTCTCATTTACAATATTTATTGCCTGTTATATCCTATCGCTTAATCATGAAAGGATGTTGAAGAACATTTGTGAGCGAAGTCGTTATCAAAGTTTTAACGGCAAAACTTTAAACTATCACCTTGCCTCCTTTGTATTTATTAGAATGTAAAATTTGTGCTTTAGAAAGTGACTATTATGCAACCTGAAAACATTGACCCATTTATTTTCGGCATTACCGTTTTAGTATTAGCTTGTTTTGTCGGGTACTTTGTTGTGTGGCGCGTCACGCCTGCGCTTCATTCCCCGTTAATGAGTGTTACGAATGCCATCTCATCAGTCATTATTGTAGGGGCGCTTATAGCAGCCGGACCTGCTACAGGGAATTTTGCTCAGGTAATGGGTTTTTGTGCAGTGGTATTAGCCTCCATAAACATTTTTGGCGGATTCATAGTGACCCAACGTATGCTTTCTATGTTTAAAAAGAAGCGCTGAGATTGATTTAGATGATGACTGAGAACCTTTCGTCTCTTCTTTATCTTGCTTCAAGCATTTGTTTTGTGCTCGCTATAAGAGGACTCAATTCTCCTGAAACGGCGCGTGTTGGGAACTTTATCGGTATTGTTGGAATGTTAATTGCCATCCTAACAACACTCGCCCTTCCTTCGATATTAAGTTATGAACTTATTTTGATAGCGATTTTACTAGGAGGTTGCATCGGCACACTCCTTGCTCTTAAAACAAAAATGACAAGTCTACCGCAATTAGTCGCCTTATTTAATAGCGTAGTAGGGTTGGCAGCCTGTTTTGTTGCAGCTGCAGCCTTTTATCGTCCAGAAGCCTATGGAATTGGTACGTTTTTGAATATAAGCCCACTGAGCATAGTCGAGATGAATCTTGGGTCTGCTATTGGCGCCGTCACATTTACCGGCTCCGTAGTAGCATTTTCTAAATTACAGGGTTTAGTTTCTGGTTCACCTGTAACATTTAAAGGCCAGCATCAATTAAATGCCCTCCTTGGCATGATACTTCTGGGTTTAATTGCCTGGATGATTTTTGAACAAACGGAGACGTTATTTTGGGCAATTCTTTGTCTTTCTTTTCTCTTGGGTGTGCTTGTTATTATCCCAATCGGAGGAGCAGACATGCCGGTAGTCATCTCCATGCTTAATTCCTACTCGGGTTGGGCGGCTTGCGGAATAGGTTTCACCCTTGGAAATATTCTAATGATTATAACTGGTGCATTAGTTGGAGCATCCGGTGCTATTTTGTCATATATTATGTGCAAAGGAATGAATCGATCCTTCTTCAATGTTATACTCGGTGGCTTTGGGGTAGAGGATGAGGTAATACCACAACAAAATATCGGCGATAAATCTATAAAGTCTGGAACCGCATCTGATGGAGCCTTCATTATGGAGAATGCATCGTCAGTAATTATCGTTCCTGGATACGGTTTAGCTGTAGCACAAGCTCAACATGCACTCAGGGAGATGGCCGATATTCTTCAGGAACGAGGCATCGAAGTCAGATATGCTATTCACCCTGTGGCTGGGAGAATGCCAGGACATATGAATGTTCTTCTAGCCGAAGCAAGTGTGCCATATGAATCGGTACTTGAGCTAGACATGATAAATAGGGATTTTGCCCAGACTGACGTTGCTTTTGTTATTGGCGCCAATGACGTCACAAACCCTGCCGCGAAAACAGATAGCTCAAGCCCAATTTTTGGAATGCCTGTTTTGGATGTTGAAAATGCAAAAACGGTACTTTTTGTCAAACGCTCCATGGCTTCGGGTTACGCCGGCGTTGAGAATCCTTTGTTTTTTAAAGATAATACAATGATGCTTTTTTCAGACGCAAAGCAAATGTGTGATGAAATTATTCAAGCGTTAAAATAAGTTCAAAGTCTTTGTTTAAAATCAAGATTGGATACTTTCTAGCTAACGGCCACGATGCCATTTCAAAATCGATAATCAAGTCCAAAATACCTATAAAAAATGGGTTGGCCAGCTGTTTTTTTAATTAACTTTTACGCTTTACATAGATATACAACCGTAAGTGCAGCAACGGCTTTATTTAAATTATGTCTTTTATGTACTCTAACATGAGAGGATTGTTTCTCTACTTCTCAAGCATCAATTGGCTTATTAATTTAAACCTATTAAAATAAATTTCATTTGGGAGGAAGCATGCCTGAAATTAAAGTTCACAGTGATGTTACAGGAACTGCTTGGAAAATTGTCGTGGCTGAAGGGCAGACTGTAGACGAGGGTGACGAACTAATGATTGCCGAAGCTATGAAAATGGAAATACCACATCTTGCTCCTGAGTCCGGAGTGGTAAAAGAAATCTGTGTGGAGGAAGGAACCGCAATTTCGGAAGACGATTTACTCTTTATTATTGAAACCTAGCGCCAGCTATTGCGTCAAAGATAACCCCTATGAACAAAGTATTGATAGCAAACCGTGGTGAAATTGCCTGCCGAATAATCCGTACCTGTAAAAATATCGGGTTTGCCACAGTAGCAGTTTATTCAGAAGCTGACAAAAACTCTCAACATGCATTATTAGCCGATGAAGCCCATTTAATAGGGGCACCTCCTGTGCGAGAAAGCTACTTAAATAGCAAAAAGATAATAGAGATTGCTGAGAAAAGTAATGCTAACATTGTGCATCCAGGTTATGGGTTATTAGCTGAGAACGCCGATTTTGCTAGCTTGGTCGAAGCTGCCGGTCTTATTTGGGTGGGGCCATCACCCTCAACGATATCAGCCATGGGTGACAAGGGAAAAGCACGGAAAATTGCTCATCAGGCAAACGTTCCCATTTTACCTGGTTCCCCAGCTATTTCATCATCAAGTCTAGATTCCCTCTCAACTTTCAGCAAACAAATTGAATTCCCACTTCTAGTAAAAGCCACCGGCGGGGGGGGAGGGATTGGAATGCGAAGTGTTCGTGAGGAAGCAAAACTGTTTGAAACGGCAAAAACCGTATCAGAATTAGCCGAAAGGCTATTTGGAGACGGCAGTATCTTTTTAGAACACCGGGTTGATGATGCTAGGCATATAGAGATTCAGATTTTTGGGTTGGGTGATGGAAGAGTTTTTCATCTAGGCGATCGTGAATGCTCGATCCAGCGGCGGTTTCAAAAAGTTGTTGAGGAAGCACCTGCACCTCGCATTCCAGCGAATATTCGATCTAAAATGGCAGACTCAGCATGTCGACTAGCAGCTAGTCAGAAGTACTCCGGAGCAGGTACAGTAGAATTTATCTTAAATGCAAAAAATAATTTGTTTTATTTTTTAGAAATGAACACGCGTATCCAAGTAGAGCATCCAACTACAGAGATGATCAGTAAACAGGATATAGTTTATCTTCAACTAATGCAGGCTATTGGTGAAAAGCCCGAAAACCTAATAGACGATCCGCCCTTTCTCTCCGGACATTCAATCGAATGCCGTCTTTACGCCGAAAAACCCGAAAAGAACTTTATTCCGTCACCAGGCCACCTAAAATTGCTGCGACTTCCCCGCCAGTCAGATGCTATTCGTGTAGAAGCTAGCTATATAGAGGGAGATACTATAACGCCGTTCTATGATCCGATGATTGCTAAAATTATAAGTTTTGGCGAGGATAGGAACTGTGCAATTCAAAACATGGTCTTGGCGCTTGAGCAATGCCAGTTAGAGGATATTGCCTCTAACCTTAGTTTACTTAAGGCTATTTTGAGAGACCCTGCCTTTGAGCGCGCGCAAACCAACACCAACTATTTAGAGAAAAACATCGCAACGTTGATAGGCTTATAATACACCTATTCAGCTGCAACAGCTGGCTCCTCGCTGCGAACAAGTTGGCTGTAATCTTCGCCCAGCACATTGCAAACTTCCCCAGGCGTGAAAGAGTACTTGTCAATCTGTCCCACGGGTGTCACCTCGACAGCGGTACCGGTCAAGAAACACTCACTCGCGTTAGCCATTTCCTCTGGCTTGATTTGACGTTCAACTATTTCGAAACCACGTCGTTTCGCTAGATCAATCACCGTTCTACGTGTAATACCATCTAAGAAACAATCGGGCACTGGCGTATGCAGCTTTCCATCATCCATTACGAAGAAAATGTTGGCACCTGTTGCTTCAGCCACTAGCCCCCTATAGTCCAACATGAGGGCGTCGTGCATACCGGCTGCTTCTGCTTCGTGCTTAGCCATAGTGCAGATTTGATAAAGACCCGAGGCTTTACTCTGGGTGGGAGCCGTATCGGGTGCTGGTCTTTTCCATCGAGATAAGCCCATTTTTATACCCTTTGTTTTCGCTTCTGGATCAAAATAGGATGGCCACTCCCAAGCTGTTATGGCTAGGTGAATAGTATTATTCTGCGCAGAGACCCCCATCATTTCTGTACCACGCCATGCAATCGGCCTCACATAGCCATCCTGAAACCCCATGGACTTTACAACATCACGTTTTGCTTTCTCTATCAAATCTGAGGGATATGGAATGGCATAGCCAACAGTTTTTGCCGATTGGTGGAGTCTTTCTGTGTGCTCTAGAGATTTAAAAATTTTCCCATTGTACACCCGCTCCCCTTCGAATACGGCGCTTGCATAGTGTAGGCCATGTGAAAGAACGTGGATCTTTGCTGAGCGGAAATCTACTAATTCCCCATCAAACCATATAGAGCCATCTCTATCGTCAAAAGAAGGTGAGGACATGATCATAATTCCTAAGAAGTTGAGTTAGACTTATTTATCTTAAAATACTTAAACCCGTGGTATAGTGGTGTTGGCTAAAAGACAGCCTTAAATTAAAGCAGGATAATATTTTAGGAAAATATGTCAATATGACTGACTTAAAAATGCGTTCAGTTTCTGAAGATTTTAAAGAAGAGGAATTGCGTCAGATTATCGAAATGCTATTTTTTGCCTATAGAGATTTCACGAAAGAGCCTGATAAAATGTTGGAAGAAATCGGATTAGGTCGAGCCCACCACCGCACGGTTTATTTTATTGGCCGAAATCCCGGAATAACCGTTACAGGTCTTTTGGACATTCTAAAAATAAGAAAGCAAAGCTTATCGCGAGTCTTAAATCAGTTAATTAGTGAAGCATATGTTTTCCAGAAAATTGCAGACGATGATCGACGGAAGAAACTTCTCTTTCTGACTGACAAAGGTCTTGTCCTCGAGCAACGCCTCACGGCAAATCAACGCAAAAGGATTGCAAATGCTTGCTTAGGAAAAAACGAACACGCTATTAATGGTTTTAAGGATATTCTCACTGCAATTATTAATGAGATAGACCAATGGCGGTTTTCATCCTCCACTACAAACAGTCTTTTCCATAAGCGGACTACAATGCACCGCAACCGAGGCGTTGAATGAACACAATCGAAAAGTCATCCGTCTTATCGCATATACTCCTTGTTGACGATGATGGCAGATTACGGAATTTATTAGAGAAGTACCTTACTCAGAATAATTTTCGTGTAACGTGTGCTGAAGACGGTAGACAGGCTAGAAAATTTTTAGATATTTTCAAATTTGATATGATCCTCATGGACGTTATGATGCCTGGGGAAACCGGCATAGAACTAACCGAATATCTAAGAGGTTTTAACTCTATACCAATTTTACTGCTTACCGCTATGAATGAAAGCGAAGATCGAATCAATGGTTTGGAGACGGGTGCTGATGATTACCTGGCAAAGCCATTTGAACCAAGAGAGTTGTTATTGCGCATCGAAAATATACTGCGCAGAGTACAGCTTGAAAGTCCGTCCGCTCAGAACGACGAATCATTTCACTTTGGTCCGTATCGATTCGACCTTCGTTCCAATTTACTTTTCCGTGGGCACGTTGCAACTAAGTTAACCGAATCCGAGAGTGCTATACTGCGAGCCTTCGTTGCATCACCGGGTGAAATTTTGAGCCGAGATAATCTAAGTAATTTGGATTCAACCAATGTAAACACAAGGACAATAGACGTTCAAATAACGCGACTTAGAAGAAAAATTGAAGATGATCCAAAATTTCCTCGGTATCTGCAAACCATCCGAGGTCGAGGATATGTCTTAAAGACAGGATTATGAAGATTCTTGGTACATTATATTGGACTGAAAAAGCCAAAAATAGAATCAAGAATATTTTGCCTCAAACACTTTTTGGGCGAGCGCTTTTAATAATAGTAACGCCACTCATTCTTATGCAGGCCATCTCTACTTTTGTGTTCTTCGACCGGCATTGGGACACGATGACCCGACGACTTGCACATACTTTAGCCGGCGATATTGCCTTTATTGTAGATTCCCTCACCCCGTTACCAAAACAACTAGACCGTAATCAAATATTTCTCAAAGCTGATGATATCCTACACATTCGCCTAACTTATAGTCCGCAAGAAATCCTGGTTAAAAAGAAATCTTTTCAACAATGGGATAGGGTACGAAAGTCTCTCCAAGACGCACTAAAAGAAAGAGTGAGGCGTCCCTTTTCTATAGATACAGTAAAAAAAAATCGACGAATAGAGATCAAGGTGCAACTTCCTGAAGGCCTTTTAAATGTCAATGTGCATGAGAAACGGCTTTATAGCTCAACGCCGTATATTTTTCTTATGTGGATGATAGGGAGTTCACTTGTATTATTTGCTATCGCAATAATTTTTATGAGAAATCAGATCCGTCCGATTAGGCGTTTAGCTATTGCAGCGCGA
>PCAV01000137.1 GCA_002730675.1 Rhodospirillaceae bacterium
AAATTAGAAGATCAGTCCTCGCTGCCCCTTAGGAAGAACGTTTCTGAGGAGATAGCGAGGCAATTGGATGTTCCGGTTCGTGATGTTGATTACATGAGCGGGCGATTAGAAAAAAGTGACCAATCGCTGAATGCGGTAGCCTTCGATGAAAGCGGTGTCGAGCTACAAGATTTATTGGCCGACGACCGACCAAACCCTGAAGTGATTTTAAGTGGCAACGCTGATGCAAAGATAAGGGCTGATATCATTGCCCGCGCTATGGCCGAACTCAGCCCGAGGGAATATACAATCATCAAACGCAGAAGATTAAGCGATGAAAAGGTGACGCTTGAGTCCCTAGGTCAAGAATTCGGTGTCAGTAAAGAGCGTGTAAGACAACTGGAGGCGCGTGCCCTAGGCAGCATTAAAGATGCGATTTCTTCCATCGTAGATCGGCCGTCAGACCTGTATTAAATAGATAGCGTAGTTATCGATTATTTATAACTGAATAGCGACGTATCCAACAAATTTAATGCAACGACAGCCCTTCTTTAGAAGCCGGCTTTCTGCGATTTTTATAAAAACGCGCCACTCTATGCACATGAATGTGACTTTTGGGCAAACGGCCCGCTAAGAGGCCAAAGGATACTTAAAACGCTGGACGCTAACATTTTTATCGTTGCATTACGAGCAAATAACCTTCGTCACTATATCGCAACTTGGTTCAAGCACTAGTTTTCTCAAAATTTCTGTTCCATCGTAATAGCCGGCAATTCGCTCCCTGCCTCCCCTAATTCCCTAGCAGGTATACCTGCTACGGAAGTATTATCCGGCACATCTTTCAATACAACACTGCCAGCACCAATTCTGCACGATTTACCAACAGTAATATTGCCGAGGATAGACGCCCCCGCACCAATCATAGTTCCTGAACCAATCTTTGGATGACGATCGCCTGGTTCTTTACCGGTTCCTCCTAACGTCACCCCATGTAATAGCGAAACATCGTTTCCCAGCACTGCTGTTTCACCAATCACCACACCTGTTGCATGATCCACCATTATCCCATGACCTATTGTTGCAGCCGGATGAATATCTACCTGAAAAACCTTTGATATCCTGCCTTGTATGAATTCCGCCAGCACCCTTCTTTCCGCTCTCCACAGCCAATTAGCTAGGCGATACCCTTGAATAGCCTGGAATCCTTTATAGAACAAAAATGGTTTAAGGTAACTATGGCATGCGGGATCCCGTTCAATCGTGGCGCAAAGATCTGCGGTTGCCGCTTTCTCTAGCAGTGGATCACTGTTGAAAGCATCATCAGCTGCCTTTTTTATTGGTATATTATCACCATGACTTGTACTCAGCTCTGATGAAATTACGGTAATTAGTGCTGATTTAAAAGATTTTTGCCGGAGTATATTTTTTTCGAATAACCTATCTAATGTTGGCTCAGCGGCTGACCATTGCTTTGCTTCTTTACAAAGCGATAACCATATGTCCTCGCTGCTACTAAGACGAACATCTGATTTAGAATTTAACATTTGTGATGCATCTCGGTTTAACTCAGCCAACTAGGAGCAGGCAGATCTTTTTCTCTTAAAAATTCGGGATTATAAATCTTGCTTTGATACCGATGTCCATAATCACAAAGGATCGTTACTATTGTATGCCCAGGCCCCATTCTTTTAGCCATCTCTATGGCACCTGCTATGTTTATACCGGTAGAGCCCCCCATGCAAAGCCCTTCATTTTGGAAAAGATCAAAAATTAATGGAAGAGCATCTCTATCTGAGATCTGGAAACAATGATCTATTACTGCCAACTCTAAATTTTTGGTAATGCGTCCTTGTCCTATCCCCTCAGATATTGAGCTACCATTGGAAAATAATTTTCCCTTAGTATAATAATTGAAAAGCGATGAACCTTCGGGGTCAGCAAGTCCAATCTGGATTTTTTTGTTGCATTCTTTAAGGTATTTGCTGATGCCGCTGAGTGTTCCACCCGAACCAACTGCACAAATAAAGCCATCAATCTTTCCACTTGTTTGCTCCCAAATCTCGGGGCCAGTGGTTTCATAGTGCGCCATAGCATTTGAAACATTATCGAACTGATTTGCCCATATAATACTTTTTCCGTCTGAACTTGAAAGTTCTTTTGCTAACCTCTCAGAGCATTTTACGTAGTTATCTGGATCTTTGTATGGAACTGCGGGTACCAGTCGTAAATCAGCACCACATAAACGAAGCATATCTTTCTTCTCTTGACTCTGGGTTTCTGGCATTACAATGATTGATTCGTACCCAAGAACCTTTGCTAGAAGCGTTAAACCTATGCCGGTGTTTCCAGCGGTCCCCTCCACAATCGTACCGCCAGGCTTTAAAAAACCCCTTTTCTCAGCATCCCTAATTATTCCTAATGCAGCCCTATCCTTTACCGATCCACCAGGATTAAGAAACTCTGCCTTTCCTAATATAGTGCAACCCGTCTTCTCCGATGCCTCGTTTAGACGAATAAGTGGTGTATTTCCGATACAGTCTATAAAGCTATTCTTAACTGACATAACGTCGTCCATGCTAAACATTATTATTCATCACTAGATAAACTCAAAAACAACTTGAGCAAAACAAAAAGTCTCCAAGCTCAGGGTTTGGAAACAGATTTAGAAATTTATTGCTTTATATTATATTTTTAAGAAAAATATTTTTACAAGAAAAGCTCTACGGCCTTAAGAACTACAAAATGTGCATCCAATTTTTTTACTAAAAACCGAAAAAAGTTGAATAGGGGCGAATTAATCGAGGGGTATCGTAACTTTATACATTCCGGTATTTTCAAAGACCTTAGCGGCGCGTAGCACCCCGACGTCGTCATAAGGCCGACCAACAATCTGAAGACCTACTGGAAGCCCTATAGATGTTCTCCCGCATGGTACTGATGAGCTGGGTTGCTGTGTTAAATTGAAGACAAATGTATTACACCAAGGGCCAAAGATATCTCCGCCATCTAAACCAGGATTCTCGGCCTTGTATGGCGGTATGGGTACTGTGGGCAGCATAAGCAAATCAAAATCTTTAATTGCTTCAAACATCCTTGACCGGAGCTCTTGGGTTCCAAGGTAGTCCTTATAGTGGTCAACACCATTATAATCTTTTGCCTTCTGGGCCCATGCGTTAATAACTTCGCCAGTTGCCTGCACTTCAGGCGGCAAAAGAGCTAACTCAGCTAGCGTGCGCGTCCTATAGAAGTTTTCACCTTTCGCTATATCCTCTTTGGAAAAGGGTGCTTTAATTTCAACAATTTGATTACCCATCTTCTTAAATAAGTTTATCGCCTCAGAACATAGTTGTATCACCTCATTATCTGGTTTCGGTCCGAAACCTATATCAGGCATGAAGCCAATTTTCAGCCCTTTCACCTTACCCTTGATCGCCTCCATGTAGTCTACTTCATGATAAGGCAATGCTGTTGGGTCTCTACTATCTGGAGCTGAAATCACGTTAAGCAGAAGCGCCACATCTTCTACACTACGTGCTATTGGTCCAGCACAGACCGCAGGGCTAGTCTGAGGATAAAACGGTACTCTTCCAAAGCTTGGTTTATGACCATATAGACCGCAAAAAGATGCTGGGTTTCTAATCGAGCCAACGATGTCTGTTCCCACTACGACAGGGCACATTCCAGAGGCCACTGCAGCAGCCGAACCGGAGCTAGAACCGCCTGAGTTAAAATTTAGGTCCCAAGGGTTTCTCGTTGGACCAAACTTAGAACTGTAACCGGATGCGAGCATACCGTAATCGCACATTGTCGTTTTCCCCAGAATAATCGCACCACTATCAGTCATTCTATCTACGACCGGCGCATTTGAGGTTGGGATGTTAGAATTTGCATTATTTGCTAAAGAACCTCTATAGATGGGTATACTAGACAAGTATAGCCCATCCTTAATTGCTGTTGGAATGCCGTCCAATAATCCTAACGGTAAATTTTTTGACCAGCGCTCTTCACTTTTCTTTGCGCTTAATAATGCATTCTCCTCCATCAAAAGATGAAATGCATTCACCTTGGGATTAACAGTTTTGATGCGCTCCAGACAGGACTCTAATACCTCTAAAGGTGAAAGCGTTTTCTCTCTGTAAGCATTAACCAGCTGAACCGCACTTAATGACCATAGATTACTTTCATTCATCCCTCTATTTTCCTATCGTATCACTCAACGTGATAGAGCGTTCTCTAGTTGGAGTAGTAAGTTCCATAGATTTTCGACGAGAAACTTTCTCAAACCATTCTTCCAGTGTTGGCGCACTTTTTCGCCACTCTGTGGAGAACCGGAAGTCCACGTAAGACAGTGCCACCGCAGTAGTTATCTCCTCACCGTTAAGGCAATCAGCTATTGTTTTTTCACGTTTTTTTTCCATTGTTTTTATGCCCCGCATAACTCTTGCTTCTAGATGGGTAACATACGTTTTGCTTTGCTGACCTTCTGGTCGGCGCAACTCCATTGTCCGTAGCAGTGTACTTTCAATAATACCGTTAGCTAGATGGATCGCCGTTTTGCACTCAAATTTATTTAAATCTGGTATCAATGGGCTTCTCTCATGCAACGTATCCAGATACTCTAATATAACGTCACTATCGAAGTAGTACTGCCCACTTTGGATAAAAAGTGCTGGTATTTGATTCAAGGGATTAATATCTAGAAAATCTCCCGGTTCAGATAATTTAATAAAACGTTCCTCGAGAGGTATATCGCGCTCCAAAGCCGCTATTATGCACTTACGGCCAAATGGAGTTGTGGCATCAGTGTATAAAATCATCTTGTCATTCCATTTCAGCATTTTTTTTAAGATTTAAGAATTTTACCGATAAAATTTATTTTAAACGGCAAGTTGAGTACGTAATTTTTTAGTGGCACTAGAATCTACCATGAATTCCTCAGCATTTTTTATTATGACAACGCCATAATCCTTTTTTGCACCGGCAATCGTCACTTTCTCCTCAATCACATCTTTTAAGACCAACTCTGGTTTTCTTTTCAGGGGATCTCCATACCCTCCACCACCAGCCATAATATGTCTAAAAACATCTCCTCGGTTGAGTACTTCCACTTCAGTCATCAGCACCGGTAAAACTCTCGGTTTGTTGTCCGGGTTCAAAATATTTATTGAAGGTTTCCCATTCTTTCCATCGAAAAGCCCATGTGGTGGAAAATCTCTCTTATCAGATCTCACATTTAATAGTGCACTATCATGCAATGACTCGTATTCTCGCATCAATGCTAGACCACCTCGATATTGACCTGCGCCGCCAGTATCGGGAACTAAGCCATACTGTTTTATCCGAATTGGATAATCTTGTTCTATCATTTCGACTGAAACGTTCGATTGGTTTGCCCCCATATGTGGCACACCTTCTTGCCCATCATGTTTACTCGTACCTCCCCACGTCCCCATAAACGTTTCGCAAAAGACGTACGCCTTACCATTCAGATAACCTGAAATTGTTGGCAGCGTAGAACCCCCTGTAGTATCTGCTGTAACGTTGTCCGGTACCGCACTCGACAAGGCTCCAAACAAGCAATCTATCATCCTATACCCTGTAATTCCCCTCGCTCCGCAAGGCGCAGGAAATTTTGGATTAAGTAATGACCCTAAGGGGGCTTTAACCGTTATTGGCCGAGAAAAACCCTCACAGTTTGGAATATCCGCATCAAGGATTGACCTTAAAGCTGCATAAGCGCAAGATTTGGTAAAAGGGAAAGATGGATTTATACCCCCAGGCACTTGCTTGGAGGTTCCTTCCCAATCGACAACAACTGTCTCATCTTCTACAATGACTTTTACGTTTAAAACGACGGGTTGGGGGTTTTCTCCTAGCCCATCTATATGGTCCGTAAAACAGTAAATGCCGTTTGGAACTTTACGGATCTCTGACTTTGTGAGTTCTTCTGCATAATCCTGTAAATGGTCTGCATATTGCAAAACTGTCTCAACACCATACCGATCAAAGAGGTCACCTAATTCCTTTTCGCAACTTTTACATGCCGCTATCTGAGCTTGCAGGTCACCCAGCACTTTTTCTGGCGTTCGAACATTCAACGTGATTACGTCCCAAAGAGCTTTATTTGGAACGCCTTTTTCTAGAAATTTTACCACAGGCAATCTGAGACCTTCTTGAAATATCTCATGGGCGCCTAACGCATTACTTCCCGCCACAATTCCACCCACATCCGAATGATGAGCAAGTGCAGTTGCCCACGCCACTATTCGTGAATTTCGAAAGACTGGACTGGTAATGTAGATGTCCGGCAAATGCTGGCCAGCAGCAGCAAATGGATCATTAAAAATGAATACATCGTCTTGAAATATTTTATCTTCAAAACTTTTTATGACGTTTTTCAAAGCGTCCTGGAAGCAGCCCAGGTGCATGGGAGTGCACACACCCTGCGCAATGGTCTGTCCTGTTGCATCACTAAGCGCTGTCGAAAAATCTAGCGAGTCCCGAACTATTCCAGAATGCGAGGTACGCATTAGTGTCAGCGCCATGTTATCGGCTATTGCATCGAAAGCATACTTAATAACTTCTCTCAAAAATGGATCAAATTTAGGCAAAGACTACACCAATCAATATTTCTAGTTATCCGGTATCTCTATTATAATATTACCCATATTATCCAATTTCGCCTTACAATCCGGCGGAACAATACAAGTACCTTCATAATCCTCTATGATCAAAGGTCCTTCTATAGCGTTGTTCGCTAATCCATTTCGGGAAACTACTCTAGACGTTACCAAACCTAGATCTGGTCCAAAATACGCCTTCCTGCCGCACTCTTTACACTTAGAAACTTTCGTTGCATGGTTTAATTCTGGCATTGAGGAACTTTTTACTCCCACCAATCTTAAATTGACCAACTCGATCGGAAATTCGCCAGAAAACGCATGTCCATATCTTGTTAAATGTTTTTCTTCAAAAGACGAAGCAAGGTTCGTGAGCTCTTCCTCGTTAAGAAAGCTATTTTGAAAAGGAATGTTTAATTCATAAGCTTGGCCTTGGAATCGAAGGTCAGCAAACTTTTTGAACGTAATTTTCTCGGCATCTCCGCCAATAGTTTTCGTTATTTTTTTTTGCATCTGCAAAAAAAGTTGTTCTGCTGCTTGAAGGGGCACCTCCGCTAATAAAGAGAGAAAAGGCGCTGTCTCACTTGCTTCAAGGTTACTATATAAAAGCCCAAGCGCACTGAAAACGCCGCCGGCTTTTGGCACCAAAACCTTTTTTATTTTGAGTGACTTTGCTAATTCTACTGCATGCAAACCACCCGCACCGCCGAATGCAAACAAAATGAAATCTCTCGGGTCTCTTCCTTTATAAGTTGTCACTGCTCGGACAGCTCTCATCATGGCGGCGTTAGCAACAGAATAGATGCCATATGCCGTTTCCAACAAACCCAATCGCATCGGTTCAGCAATTTCCTTTTTGATTGCGAACTCTGATATTGTTTTATCAATCAATACTGTTCCTGCAGCGAGACCTTTTGGATTTAGGTATCCTAATACCAAATTAGCATCCGTCACAGTAGGTCTTTCGCCACCCAGGCCATAACAAGCTGGACCGGGTAAAGCCCCAGCACTCTGAGGTCCAATCTTAAGAGAACCTACTCCATCAAGCCAAGCTATACTCCCGCCACCAGCTCCAACTTCCGCAATATCAATCACAGGTAATTTAAGCGCATAACCACCTTTGCCAACTAATGCGCTGGACGAGGACATTCCACCTCCTACTTCATATTCGTCAGCAAGAGTGTATGTACCTCCCTCGATTATAGATGCCTTGGCAGTAGTGCCTCCCATATCTAAGGTGATCACGTTGTCAAAGCCGGATCTTTTTGCGATATATTCAGCGCCCACGACCCCTGCTGCGGGCCCGCATTCAACAATATGAGCCGGTTTTTGGAGACAAGAATCTGCATCCAAAACACCCCCACTAGACTGCATAACCGTCAGCCTATTAGTCACATTGGATGACTTAAGCTTTTGTATTAAAGCAGAGAGATATCTGCTAACAGGCGGTCCTACATAGGAATTAATCACTGTGGTGCTCGTCCGCTCATATTCCCTTTTCTGCGGTAGAATTTGTGATGATATCGACACAAAACATTCCGGGAATTCTTTTTTGATGATTGTCTCAACCATTTCTTCGTGAGTAGGATTTACAAAGGAATGCAGAAAACAAATTGCTATTGCCTCTATATCCTCTTTTTTTAGTTTTTCAATAACCTCATTTAATTGATGAAGATCCAATTTCCGAATCACTCTACCATTCGCGTCAAGACGTTCATCGACCTCAAATCTTAGGTTTCTAGGAACCAATGGAGATGGCTTTTCGTAAAGAGGATCATATAATTTGGGAACTCTAACCCTCTGAATTTCCAAAACATCTCTAAAGCCTTTAGTGGTTATCAAAGCTGTCTTCGCGCCCTTTTGCTCCAAAATAGCATTTGTAGCAACCGTGCAACCATGTAAAACCTCGTCAATTTCTGATAGTTTTATCGAATGTTTTCGAAATAGTGCATCTATACCCGTGGAAACAGCATCAGCAAAATTTGGAGGGGTAGAGGGTAACTTCCAAGTGAGCAACTCGCCATCCTCGGTCACAGCAGCAATATCGGTGAATGTGCCTCCAATATCGGCAGCTACGCGTTTTACAACTTTATAACTCATCTTTATTTTCTCAGATAAAATCTAAAAGCTTAGTGCTACACCATCCGTTGACAAAGGGTTAATTATTTTATTTCTAACAAAACTAGGAACCAAATGCTACGTGTTCTACTCGATCACCGATGCGGATCCCTAACTTTTCTGACGTACCCCCTAATAATTCCAGCACACCTAAAACATTTCCCATAGAAGAAATAATTTCTAGCGAAAGGGGCCGCGTCTCCTTAACGAGATGAGTGATAAAACCATTCTTATCAAGAAATAACATATCCAAAGGTATAAAAGTATTCTTCATCCACATTCTGACAACACGTTCGCTTTTATATATGAAAAGCATACCTCTATTTTGGGGTAATTTCTTTCTAAACATTAATCCGAGTGACCTTTCTTGTTCCGTCGTCGCCAACTCAACCACGAATTCATGTCTTGGAAAACCATCGCGCAAAATACTTATTTTGCTAATATTAAAATCAGCCGCATATGAACATTGATGAAACATCAAATATATTAAAGAAAAAAAAAGGAGACGCTTTTTCATCTTCTGATCTCGCGTATAATCTCGTTAATCTCAGGTCTTACAAAACCGAAATTAGGGCTATCCATCAGATTAGCACTCCAGTGATAGGGCACGTTACGACCCTTTGAATGCTTCCATTCCAAGCTACGCAATATACCCATCGCCGCCAATGGGAGTTCAACATCTAGATTTTGTCTATTAAGAAGTCCCCAAACGCCAGTCCAAGCTCTTACCGTGGCCCATGGGTTATAGCCTCCTCCGCCGAGAACTAAAATTCGACGCGACAACTTAATTAAGTCCTCAACGGCATCCCACAAAGCTAGGTTTGACAAGCTTAATTGACTTTGAGGATCGTCTAATAAGGCGTCAGCACCTGACTGAATAACTAATGCATCTGGTTCAAATTCTTCTCCAAGCGGGATCACGCCCTCAGATATCAATGTACGCATTTCATTGTCATTCAACTCTTTTGGAACAGGAAGGTTTCTAGTATTCCCTAGACCTCTCTCTGAAATTTTTCCTGTGTACGGCCAACGGTTTTTTTCGTGTATAGAGATAGTAAAGACCCTATCATCATGTTGAAAAGCTTCCTGTACCCCGTCTCCATGATGCGCATCTAAGTCAACATAAAGAACTTTTTTTAATCCATTATCTAACATAGAGAGGATACCCAAAACTGGGTCATTAAAAATACAGAAACCGGACGCTTGATTCTTTTTCGCGTGGTGGTTACCACCAGCCGGGGAAAAAATGATACCTTCCTCGTTATCGGCAAGCAACCGACCCGCTAGTATGCTTGCGCCGGCAGTGGTAGCTGGACGGGTAAAAATTTTCGGAAAGTAGGAATTTCCGTTTCTACCTAGATTAAAACGTCTACCTAAAGTGCCCGGGATGCATCTATTGTTTTCAGCTGATAATACTGTCTCAACGTAATCTATATTATGGTACCTCGCCAGCATTTCTACCGAAGCTACAGAACTTTCCTTATACTGACTTTCATGAAGCCAATTTAGACTCTGCGCTAAACCTATCACTGGCATGATTCTGTTAAGGGCGAGGGGATGAGATTGATCAAACGGTAGAAGTTGATAAATCTTGTTAGAGACCAAAATCGGTGAGTGACTTGTCAAATGATCAGAACATGAGCACGTATTGCACGTTTCATTAAACAAGTGCTTTAAGCCTTGATTTTTTCATTAAGAACTATCGGTTGAGTTGAGTCGCCATATAAAAAGTAAGCCCTTTTTTCAAAAGCCCCAACCATTCTTAAGACTACTTCATTCAACAACACACTGACTAATTTTTGAAGAACCGTAGATCGAAATTCAAATTCGACCGAAAAATCGATGAGGCAGCCTTCCGGCGCCGGTTTAAATTGCCATTGGTTTCTAAGAAAGTTAAAGGGACCATCTGCGAACTCGGTCCTTATAATAACATTTTGACGATCAAGGCTTACCCGAGAAGTGAACCTTTCCCGTAATAACTTATAACCAATCATCAAATCCGCAACAATTAGTTCGCCTTCAATTGACCTAATTCTGGCGCCAACACACCAAGGCAGAAATTTTGGATAACTCTGTACGTCAGCCACCATCTCGAATAATTGTTCAGGTGTGAAAGGTACAACCTTTTGCTCAGAATGCTCTGTCATATAGTAACGTCGCTAACCTAACCGGCAGGAACTTCTATATCGCGTAAAGCATAGCCAGACTTCTCTTTGATACTTAAAGATCTATTCCGTGCATTACGCAGCGCCTTGAAATCTTCTCCAGCATGATAGGAGGATCGTGTTAAAGGAGAGGCTGAAACCATTAAAAACCCCTTACCGTACGCTCTCTTCTCTATTTCATTGAACTCTTGGGGCTCTACAAACCTATCCAGCGGGTGATGTTTTACAGTGGGTTGCAAGTATTGTCCGATGGTGAGAAAATCAATTTCTGCAGAGCGCATGTCATCCATTACCTGGTAAACCTCCTCTAAACTTTCTCCTAAACCGACCATCAATCCCGATTTAGTAAACATAGTTGGGTCCAGTTCTTTTACTTTTTGAAGTAATTTGAGTGAATGAAAATAACGAGAACCAGGGCGGACAGTCGGGTATAACCGTGGCACCGTTTCTAAGTTATGATTGAAAACATCTGGTTTAGCTTCCACTACCTTTTCTAAAGCGCCATCTTTTCTCAAAAAGTCTGGCGTTAGGATTTCAATTGTAGTTGCAGGAGACAGAAATCTAATCGCTTTGATTGTAGCGGCAAAATGGGTTGCTCCCCCATCAGCCAAATCATCCCTATCGACGGATGTGATTACGATGTGTTCTAAACCTAAACGCACAACGGCTTTCGCAACATTCTCTGGTTCAAAAAAGTCGACGGCGCTTGGGCGTCCTGTAGCTACGTTGCAAAAAGCGCAGGCCCTAGTACAAATTGAGCCCAATATCATCATCGTAGCATGTTTTTTAGACCAACATTCACCGATATTTGGACATGCTGCTTCTTCACATACGGTTGTAAGTTCCAGTTCCTGCATCAGTGAGCGCGTTTCATGATAAGCGCTTGAATTTGGGGCTTTAACCCTAATCCAATTGGGTTTTCTCTTAATTGGATTTATTGGGTTTTTCACCTTCTCAGGGTGCCGAAGTTGCTTACGCAGTTCTAAGTCTATTAATTTATTGACCATAAGTACTCCGTTCGTGGCGCTTTATCACAAGATCTGAAACAATTTATCTTATGCATGGTGTGGACCGAAATCATACTATACAGAGATCTATATATGTATTGCTCTATCGAATGCATCAAGAACAGATTCATGCATCATCTCTGATAAAGTAGGATGTGGAAATACTGTATTCAAGAGTTCGCTTTCCGTTGTTTCTAAGGTTCTAGCGACAGTGTATCCTTGTATCATTTCTGTAACTTCAGCCCCAATCATATGAGCTCCTAGTAATTCCCCAGTTTTAGCGTCAAAAACAGTTTTGACGAAACCATCCGTTTCACCAAGAGCGATTGCCTTACCGTTACCAACGAACGGAAAGTGTCCAACACGGACCTTATAGCCCGCATCCTCTGCCAATTTCTGCGTCAAACCAACGCTGGCAACTTGAGGACGCGAATAAGTACAACCAGGAATATTTGAGGTATCCAGCGGGTGCACATTTTCTATTCCTGCGATACGTTCGGCACAAATTACACCCTCATGACTAGCCTTGTGTGCCAACCACGGAGCACCGACTAAATCTCCAATAGCATATAACCCCGGTTCTTTTGTAGCTCCCCACTTATCAACAACAAGCTGTCCATTTGAAACTTCCGCCGCAGTATTCTCTAACCCAAGGTTTTCTGTATTCCCAGTAATACCGACGGCCATAATTACCTTTTCCACGCTAACCTCTTCTGAACCCGCCGCTGTTTCAATTTGCACGCTAATTTTAGCTTTTGACTTCTTTAATGATTTAACCATCGATGACGTTTTAATTTTTATTCCTTGCTTTACAAATGACTTGCATGCAAATTTCGATATATCGATATCCTCTGCTGGTAAGATCCGGTCGAGAACTTCCACAACTGTTACATCCACCCCAAGATCATTATAAAAACTAGCAAATTCGATCCCAATAGCTCCCGAACCAATTACAAGAATAGACTTCGGAAGAGTATTTGGAACCATAGCTTCTTTGTATGTCCAGATATCTTCTCGATCAGGAACTATATTAGGAAGCGACTTAGCTCGGGCGCCAGTAGCCATAATCACATTTGTCGATTTTAAGTTAAAATATGTTTTATCTTCCTGAAGAACTTCGATGTTAAATTCACCACCGGATTTCTTTTTTAGGGAAGCTGATCCCATTATGACCGTAACTTTATTTTTTTTTAGTAAATGTGAGACGCCAGATGACAATTGTTTTGCGACGTTCCTGGATCTTTGAACGATTTTTTTTATATCAAAAGAAACGTTATCGGCACTGAAGCCATATGCTTCAAGATTATTGAGCAAATGACCTACTTCCGCAGATCTTAGTAACGCCTTAGTTGGAATACACCCCCAATTTAAACAAACACCACCGACGCTCTCTCGCTCTACAATAGCAGCGTTAAGGCCCAGTTGTGACGCTCTAATCGCGGCAACATAACCACCGGGACCTGCGCCTACCACCACTAAGTCATATTTGCTATTAGTCATAATTAGTCGCTTGCATGTCTTTTTAATAGTTCATTTTACAAAAGCATAGTTAGAGGATCTTCTATTAACCCCTTAAATGTTGAAAGGAAACGCGCGCCTACCGCTCCATCTACAACTCGATGGTCAACAGAAAGAGTACAACTCATTAATGTAGCGGCCGTGACCGCGCCATCTTTTATTATTGGACGTTCTTCACCGGCACCAACAGCCAATATGGCGCCCTGTGGCGGATTTATAACTGCTGAGAATTCCTTAACACCATACATTCCAAGATTAGATATTGAGAAGGTGCCCCCTTTGTATTCTTCTGGCATCAGCTTTCCTTCTCGAGCACGATTAGCTAGATCTTTCATTTCACTTGAGATCTGCTGCAAACCCTTTGCACCCGCATTTTTAATTATAGGCGTAATTAGCCCTCCATCAATTGCAACAGCCACTGATATATCTATCGATTTATATAAAAGTGTCGCGTCTTCAGTCCAAGATGCATTGGCTTCTGGAACTCTTTTTAAAGCAATCGCAGCCGCTCGGATAATGAGATCATTTATAGATATTTTTGTTCCTTCTACTTTTTCATTCAATTCTTTTCTTACTAGTTTTAAAGCATCAATATTACAATCAACTGTCATATAGAAATGAGGTGCAGTTTGCTTTGATTCAGTCAACCGACTAGCAATAACTTTACGCATTCCACTATTTGGGACCGCGTCATAATTTATACTAGACTGCGTATCCGGTCCCTCTATAACCGACTTACTCAAGCTAGCCTTCGAATCCTGACCGTTTGATAACAATTGGTCAATATCGGCCTTAATAATTCGGCCATTGGGGCCGCTCCCTGCAATCTGAGCCAAATCCAATCCCGCGTGCATTGCCATACGCCGCGCAAGTGGGCTGGCCTTTATGCGATCATCGTCCTTTTTTGTCGGTAAGGATGCAGGAAAGTTTCTTGAATTAGTTGCGTTGCCATCGCTAGGGGTTATATCACTTATTATCGATACATCCTTTTCTAACTCAACCTCAGCCTTTTCCGGAGACACTTTTGAGCTTCTAGAATTATTTGACACAGGACTTTCAAGGTCAACTTTTAAAGATGAGATATCCTCACCCTCCTCTAGCAGAATTGCTATAGGAGCATTAACTGACACACCTTCAGTTCCAGAAGGAACAAGTATCTTTCCCAATACACCCTCATCCACGGCTTCCACTTCCATAGTAGCCTTATCTGTCTCTATTTCGGCAAGAACCTCTCCAGATACGACATTATCGCCTTCTTTTTTAAGCCATGCCACTAAGTTGCCCTCAGTCATCGTAGGCGATAAGGCAGGCATTAGTATTTGAATAGACATAATGAACTCCTCAACCTTGATAACATACCTTTTTTGCAGCCTTAACAATATCAGCCACCTGAGGTAGCGCCAGCATTTCAAGGTTAGCAGCATAAGGCATAGGGACATCCTCACCACAAACACGTATCAGCGGCGCGTCAAGACAATCGAAAGATTTTTCCATCATTAATGCGGCCATTTCAGAACCTATTCCGCAGGTTGGCCAGCCCTCTTCTACAACAACAATACGGTTTGTTTTAGCAACCGACTTGATGATTGTTTCCTCATCTAACGGTCGTATTGTACGAAGATCTATTACTTCCGCATCGATCCCGCTATCTGCTAGTTGGGAGGCCGCTTCAAGAGCTTTACCTACCATTACTGAAAATGTCACGATCGTAACATCGGTGCCACTGGAGACTATGTTCGCCTTGCCAATTGGTACAATTATCTCAGGGTCCCCCGGCACTTCAAAAGATTGACCATACAAAACTTCATTTTCCAAAAAAACGACTGGGTTGGGATCTCTAATTGCAGCTTTAAGCAATCCCTTTGCATCGGCGGCCGACCAAGGCGCAATAACTTTTAGACCCGGACAATGCGCAAACCAGCTGGTTAAATCCTGCGAATGTTGCGCGGCCACGCGTGATGCAGCGCCATTGGGGCCTCTAAACACGATAGGACAGCCCATTTGTCCCCCTGACATATACAAAGTCTTAGCAGCTGAATTAATAATTTGGTCCATAGCTTGCATAGCGAAGTTGAAAGTCATGAACTCTATAACAGGTTTCAAATTACCAAACGCTGCGCCAACACCAAGGCCAGCAAAACCATGCTCAGTAATGGGCGTGTCGATCACACGCTTATCGCCAAACTCATTCAATAGCCCCTGAGTCACTTTGTAAGCGCCCTCGTACTCAGCCACCTCTTCTCCCATAACAAAAACGGAGTCGTCCGCCCTCATTTCTTCGGCCATCGCATCTCGAAGGGCTTCCCTAACTGTTTGAGTATAAAAGTCTATTCTTTCGTTACCTTGGGGCGGACTGCTCTCATCGGATTGAGATGCAGATGGATAAGATTTTGGTCGCTCAACAACCAGCGGGGCTTTAACACTTTGAGCGTCTGCTGGCGTGCCATCTTCCTCCCCATCTAACAAAAGCAGGGCAATCGGAGTGTTCACGGGAACACCTTCTGTATCTTCGGCAACTAAAATTTTTTGCAATGTACCACTATCTACCGCTTCGACTTCCATAGTCGCTTTGTCAGTTTCTATTTCTGCCACAGCGTCGCCGGGCTCGATACTGTCACCCTCTTCCTTCAACCATTTGAATAATTTTCCGTCAGTCATAGTTGGCGATAATGCTGGCATCAAGATTTCAACTGGCATCTTCTAATCCCCTTGATGCGAAGTAGAGACCGAACCGCTCTCTTCGATTTTTTTTTCTGACAATATAATCATTAATTATTGACCAATACATCAGTATATAGCTCTTGAGGTTCCGGTTCTGGGCTCGTTTGCGCGAATTCAACTGCCTCAGACACAATTTGTCTGATCGATGTATCTATATCTTTAAGTGACGTCTCTTCTAATCCCGTTAGTAGGAGCTTTTCCTTAACATTGTCTATTGGGTCCCGTTCCTGACGCATTTTATTCACTTCATCTTTGGTGCGATATTTTGCTGGATCTGACATCGAGTGGCCTCGATATCGATATGTTGTCATTTCCAGAATATATGGTCCCTTTCCGGAAATAGCGTGCTCAACAGCTCTCTCTCCAGCTTTCTTTACTTCAAGAACATCCATTCCATCAACCTTGTCGCCTGGTATACCATATGCTGCACCCCTGTCCGCTAGTTCTCTACCTGCTGCCGCCCTCGAAACCGCGGTTCCCATGCCATACTGGTTGTTCTCGATGATATATATGCAGGGTAACTGCCACAAAGCAGCCATATTAAAACTTTCGTATACCTGTCCCTGATTGATAGCACCATCACCCAGATAAGTGAGACAAACAGCCTCTTCATTTCGATATTTATGACCGAATGCTAAGCCCGTGCCGATTGGAACCTGCGCGGCTACAATCCCATGGCCACCAAAAAAATTTTTTTCTCGGCTAAACATGTGCATGCTTCCGCCTTTACCTTTAGAGTATCCCCCCACTCGTCCGGTCAATTCAGCCATAACGCCGTTTGGGTCCATACCACATGCTAACATGTGCCCATGGTCGCGGTAACTGGTTACAACTGAGGATTTGCTGTCGATTGCCGCCTGCATTCCAACAACAACCGCTTCCTGGCCGATATAAAGATGACAGAAGCCACCTATTAACCCCATACCATATAGCTGTCCTGCCTTCTCTTCGAAACGCCGTATTAAAACCATATCTCGATAATAGGAAAGTAATTCATCTTGTAATTTATTGCTAATGCTGTTTCTGACAGCGTTTTTTACTTGATTTGACTTCGTAGAGCGTTGTTTGGTGGCGCTTTTAGACGATCTTGCCATGGACACCTCAGACAGAAAATTAGTTACAATAGCCATACAGCTCAAATTGAGATTTAGATATCTTAAAGTAAGACAAATTCACTTTGGTTTCAAGCAAACTAGACGTTTGAATCCGCCGAAGAATTTATATTTCAAACTTTTAGTGGCAATATGATTGAATAAATGACTTAACTTTTTTTGCGTTGATTTTCTATTAGAATAACAATGTCGTTATCATGTCCGAAGTTGAGGATACTTCGACCGCGCTCTTCCAGAAAGTCTGGATCTAAACTTGATGGTGTCAACCTAATCACTTTTCCTTCTAATTCTCTCTCTATAACAACTAGTTCAGCTAATTTTTTTTCTGCTTCGGCTATTCGAACATTTACATTATTTAAAGCCAGTAGACCTCGATCACCTTCAACGGAATGATAAATGAAATATGCAAAGACCAAGACCCCAGCGATCACGCCGTAACTAACTCTTGCCCTAGCCTTTAAATCTCGTAGCGATGACATCTAACCCTCCGTTGATGAGAGTGAATCACCGTCGATTCAACGGGTCAACGTGAACAAAACAGGAATCGTAGTTATTATTAACGCGAATCAATGAAAAGTTTTTAAAATAGCTTAAAACTGTTGCATTAATGACTCACTTTTTGGTGAAGAATTCCCCACCACAGTAGGTGCTTATGCTTCCTAGCTCTTCTTCAATTTGAATAAGCCTATTGTACTTGGCGGTTCTATCTGAACGTGAAATTGAACCTGTTTTTATTTGGCCCGCGTTAACTGCAACTGATAAATCAGAAATTGTCGTATCTTCTGTCTCGCCTGATCTGTGTGATATAACTGTAGAGTAACCAGCTCTTTGTGATACCGATATCGCGTCTAATGTCTCCGTAAGAGTGCCAATTTGATTAAATTTTATCAGAATTGAGTTTGCC
>PCAV01000138.1 GCA_002730675.1 Rhodospirillaceae bacterium
ATAAGATTTCAACCCTCGGAGCTAATGAAAATTTCGGTAATAATTGTGTTAGCACGCTACTTCCATATCCGCTCCTACCATCAAATTGGAAACCCACTGCATCTTGCGATCCCTTCATTTTTAATTTTGTTACCAGTTGCATTAGTCATTAAACAACCAGACTTGGGCACAGCTGTTATGATCGCGCTAAGTGGTCTCGTTATATTCTTCATCGCTGGGGTGCGGATATGGAAGTTTATATTGTTGTTTTTGGGAGGGATTGCTCTGGTACCTATCATCTGGCAATCTCTTTTGGATTATCAAAAAAAACGTATTCTCACATTCCTCTCCCCTGAAACTGATCCTTTAGGGGCGGGATATCATTTAATGCAGTCAAAAATTGCTCTAGGTTCAGGGGGACTTTATGGTAAAGGATTTATCCAAGGCTCTCAGAGTCACCTAAGCTTTCTGCCTGAAATACAGACGGATTTCATATTCACTATGTTGGCTGAAGAGTTTGGACTCTTAGGTGGTCTCGTGGTTCTTTTTTTATTTTTTCTAATAAGTGGCTACGGACTTATACTAAGTTTTTTCATGGTAAACAAGTTTGCCAGATTACTTACGATTGGGATGACAACTACCTTATTCTTTTACGTTTTCATCAATACTGGGATGGTTATGGGTTTATTGCCAATTGTCGGGGTGCCTCTTCCCTTTATTTCCTATGGAGGTTCTGCTCTTTTGACATCGATGACGGCGATTGGCTTAATTATATCATGCCATGTCCACCGAGACGTTATTATCGGTCGTTTTTCGGATGAAGAGACCTAATGCGTTTTGTTAGGAAAGCTTCGTTGCAAAATGCCGTTATATTTCTTGTATTCTGACGCAAGAAATAGAGCTCATAGCTCAGGTGGTAGAGCAATTGACTTTTATCAGCGGGTCCGAGGTGCGAATCCTTGTGCGCCCAACACTTTTACTTAACATTATCAAAATATTTGCATGGCCAAGAAAAGTCGCTGTGAGTTTTTTATTGAGTTGAGTAACACCTTGGATAACAAACGCGAGGAGCCTGTTTATTTCCAGATGGTAGCACCCGAGCGTAAATGTCGATAAAACTTACATCCCGTAGAAGCTATTCGCACCCGAAACCCGCCCTAATCCCGTATTTCCGACATTATAATAGGTTTAGCTACTATATCAAAGCCGCTCGTGTTTGACGTAATAACAAAATCGACTCCAAACTAGTGCTATAAGATATCTGCGTTTCATATTCGCTATCTATACTTTGTCGATGATGATGGCAACGACTGTTTTGAGTGAGGCCCTTGCACAGTCATTTTTTTAACAAGCATAATTAACGACTTTGCTATGTCAGTAATTTTTAAAAAAATAAAAGTAATTAAAAGTGCACGGGCGAATAACCTGTTTGGCTCATGAATAGTATTCTTAACTTGATATTATCTTGGTTTTACCGTTTTCATATTTAGATTTTCCCATTCTGGATTCTTGCCATCCTCTAAATCTTCTAAAGGTCCATCAAAAAACTCCTGCTCAAACCAGGTAACAAATTCAGGATCTCTTGCCTGCCGCCATATTCGCCACGTAGGCTCTCCCATTTTACTTTTCATCAAACCTGTCTTCAATAAAGTGACCCTCATTTGGAGATGTGTGCTGTCCACCAATTTTTGTCTGTGCTGATCATAGGTATCAAATAAATCAACCAGGATAGTGTTGATCCAAAGGGTGATCCGCCAATATTCGTAGTCTTCTAGATCAGTACCAGACCAATCTTTAGAGAGAAATTTTGAGAATTCTTTATCCTTTGCAGATAAAAAATACCTTTCATAAAGTCTTGATATCAGACCATGACCAAATTGAGCACGGACGACCTTTGTTGTCTGCGATAATTCTCTTGCAAGGTAAATAACCGATGCAATGACCGCGATTCCACTTATAATTTGAACCACTCCCAAAATACTATCTAAAACCATTTTCTTAACCCTTATTGAATCCCACTTCTGAATTTTAGAGGAGCAAATATTGTTCAGTAAAGGAGCTATTTTAAGCTGGTCACTTTAACGTTGGAAATCCAGCTGAGATTGAGGCGTGAGCCGGAAGCATAGTAGGAACAATGTTGCAATAAAACATGCTACCCCAGCCAGCTGAAAAACCGATTCGTACGTAATAAAAATATCTTGTGTCCCCTCCGCACCATAACCAGCGCTAGCAGCACCGATTTGATGAATGGAAAATATCCAAGCAAAGGCAATAAGGCCATCGATACTGCCAAAAAATTACTACAAAAGAGCTTGGTAGGTGGAATAGTCGCTATAAAGTCCAAGCCAAAGAAAATTGCCCAAAAAGTAAGATAAAAGACATCAAGGCTGGTAAACGGGACATACAAGGGACATTCCCAGTACGCTTGCAAAAGATGCCGTTTGCAGAAAGAATGTGGTCGTACGTTGTTACGTCTTCTTTTAAGGCGGACGCGAACATTTGAATTTTGATATAATGGCTGACGAACTGGCCGGCCGTAATTTAGGAGTTTATTAAGTTATGAACAATGCTGTTGTAGAGTGGTTGAATGAACAACAAACGGGCATGGTAGAGCTGCTGTCAGATATCGTAAATATCGACAGTAATAGCTTTGATAAGGCTGGAGTTGACAAAGTAGCTGATCGACTGCGTTTGTTTTTTGATGATCATGGCATCCAGCATGATACTATTACGGTGGAAAAACACGGCGATGCGCTGCGCGCTGTGGTAGCAGGAGGAAATGGTAACCGACCAATACTTCTGTGCGGACACCGTGACACTGTTTTTGCCGACGGAGAAGCCATTAAGCGTCCTTTTGAAGTCCGTGATGGCCGAGCGTATGGTCCAGGGGTGGCTGACATGAAACCTGGACTTGTAATTAATGCTTTTATCTTAGCAGCCTTTGGTAAATTTGGGGGGCACCCAAATCCAATCGTGGGATTATTCACTGGAGATGAGGAAATAGGATCACCAAGTTCTCAAGAGATTATTATCTCAGAGGCGAAAAAAGCGCGTTTGGCTTTTAACAGTGAACCGGGCAGGCCAAGTGGAAATATTGTTACCAGACGCAAAGGTGGTATTTTTTGTCACTGCGATGTAAAGGGGGTTGCTGCTCATTCAGGTGGTTTTTATGAAGATGGGCGAAGTGCCATTGAGGAGTTAGCGCGTAAAATACAAAGTTTGCACGCCCTGACAGATCTGGATCGAGGAATAACAATTAATGTTGGTTTAATTTCTGGTGGTCAATCTGTTAATACGGTTGCTGCTGACGCAAGCTGTGACATTGATATCAGGTACAGAGCTGATGCGGATAGAGCTTACATATTTGAAGAAGTTGAAAGAATTTGCAGCAACACCAGCGTTGAGGGAACAAGTTCAGAAATGTCGGTGCGAGGTGAATTTCATCCATTAAACCCTTCGTCACAATCTGCTGAATTGTTTGACATTTACCGTCATGTAGCCGAATCAGAGGATGTAAATATTCAAGGGGAGCATTCCGGAGGCTGCGCTGATAGTGGTTTTATAGCTGCGGCTGGGACGCCGGTTATTTGCGGTGTTGGGCCAATAGGTGGTAATTATCATCGGCCAGATGAGTGGATGCAAGTGGACAGCCTCTCCGAACGTGCTCGCTTCATAGCAAAAACCATCCAGAAATTAGCAGAAAAAACAACCACTACCGGTCTGTAAAATCATCAAATTGATACAGCCACTCGCCGTGAATCATATTTGTTATAAAAATAAGAAAAACGTTATTTGGAAACTTTGCCTTTTATAGCGTTTGCAAAGGCTGTGTAAGTTATTGATCCATCTGCATTCGACGGTAATTCGTTCTGAACTGCCTCCCGTAAATCAGCTAAAAGATTGGTAGGTAAGTTTGACAATGCTACCTTGATACTAACTATTAGTGAATTTTTATGGGTAATCGGACCAACTCAGCGACCAGCTAAAAGTATTCTGCGTCCACCTGCCATCTCTTTTGGTTTGAGTTCCGCGTAATCAAATCCGTTCATATTTGAGGTTAGGTATGTAACATAATTTTTTCTTCTCTGTTTCCCCGTCTGTAATAATATCCAACCCGGCCTTTTCTTGTAGATTGATTGCAATAATAGTTGCATCGTCTTGCGCCCCAGACAAAAGTTCTTCTGGAAGCATCCAGGTTCCGCCTTTCCCATAATGGTCGTGCTTTCCATCCAAGCCAGCCTGATTGCTAAACAACCAAGATCGTCTCGGCATGCTGCCAATACCGGTAGTGAGAAAGGCTGTCATATGCTACCTATCAGAATTAATATAAAAATTTTGTACTTTTGTATCGTTACCCAAAAGGATTCTTTGATAATGCAGTTGGAAGCCATGTCGATAATTCAGGAAATAGCACAACTAGTCCAGTTACTATTAAATCGGATATGAAAAATATCATCGCCCCCCTAAGAACTGTTTGTATTGGTATCTTTGCGATACCGCTTACAGCATAGAGGTTAAACCCTACTGGCGGCGTTATAACGCTGAGTTCTACGCCCATAGTAACAACAATACCTAAATGGATCGGATCGATGCCGAGTGCATTAGAAACAGGAAAGATTACAGGTACAGTCAGAAGGATCATTGCAATCCCATCCAAAAACATTCCTAAGATTATCAGAAGAGCGAGATAACTGAAGAGAAACGGTAGTGGTTTCAGGTTCATTTCAATGACCATTTCGGCCAGGTCTTGAGGCCACGCCATATTTGCTGCGACGAATTGAAATACTCCTACACTGCCGACTAGAAAAAAGACAACAGCTGTTAAATTCATCGACCGTGCTGCTACAGGCAGTAATTCTTTAAGAAATTCACGGCGCTTCGATATGAAGCCATATGCCAATGCATAACCACATGCGGCGGCGGCGGCCTCTGTTGGTGTAAAAAGTCCTCCATAAAGTCCGCCCAAAACTAATACTGGCATTCCTAGGCCAGGGATAGCCGCCACAGTGCTGGTTACCAATATACTGACGTCAAACTTCCCTCTGACTAACGAGGGTACGCGTGATGCTGCGATAATGATTATTATATACATCCCGAGCGCAAGTAGCAGTCCGGGAATAACGCCCGCCATAAAAAGTCGAACTATAGATGTCTCTGTTGCAACACCATAAATGATCAAGGAAAGGCTAGGCGGAATGAGAAGACCAATGCCTCCTCCCGATGCCACAATGCCTGCTGACATCCAATCTGGATATTTCCGTTTTCGCATTTCGGGTATTGCTATTAAGCTCATGGCGGACGCAACAGCAACACTCGAGCCGGATATCGCACTGAACATTACACAAGTAGTAACCGTCGCTAATCCAAAACCACCCCGTATCCAGCTTACTAAAGACTCAGCAAATTGAAAGAGTTGCCTGACCATGCCGGTTCGTTCCATCAGGAACCCTGCAAATATAAAAAGTGGCACTGCCATAAGGCTGTAGCTTTGGAGAAAATTAAAGAAACTGAGCCCAACTGTTTCAACATTTAACATCGGATCTAGCATAATAAAGATCATGCTGCCCGCGCATAGTGCGATGCCGATGGTAACGCCGGAACCTAATAAACCAAGTAGACTAAATAGAAATGTACCCATCTTGTACTCGAATCTGATTTATTAATTAAAATGTCATTTAAAGAATTGGACCTGAGTCCTCCTCTTCTTTTTGCATGCTAGGTAAACCAGGCAATCCAGCTAGTATTTTAACCTCATTCCACAATTGAAAAAGAAAGCTAATACCAAGAAAGCCTATGCTTGTTAAGAAAGTGAGAAAAAAAGGCCACATAAGAAAATAAAGGCTCTCAGTTTTTCGCTCTTCTTTTATCAAGTAAATTAAATGTTCGCTGCTTGTCCATACAATATAAGCACATATCCAAACGGCGAGAATCTGTCCGAATATTTCAGCAAGGCGCGCAATCAATCTTCCAGTTTTTCCACCTTTTTGTCTCAGTAATAAAAGTAATGCGCTTACTCTAAGATGGGCTCTGCGAGCCTGAGTAATCCCAAAAAAAAGAAAAATGCCCGATAGTATACCAAAGGTGACGAGATCTTGTTGCCATTCAAAAGAGACACCCAAAACATACCGCCTTACTACCTCTAGAATAGCAAGTAATGTGAGGCATAGAAGAAGTATAGCTGATAGGTACTGTAAAAAATTGTCCTGAAAGAGGCGCCATAAGTCGTATAATTTGTTCATAAAACAACCTAAAAGTAATAGCTGGGCCTAGATGGCCCAGCTTGAATTTTCACTTATGTTATTATTTTTTCTTCTTACTCAATAGGTCCTTATACTTCGAACAGTCCAGTTTGTGGACAGCATCTGTGCCGGGACCAAATTTTACCGACGCGGCTTTTCCATCTTTTAGAAAACGGTCTACCCAAGCGTCTGCATCGTCGGGCAGTTTCTCTTTCAAAAAGTCGGCTACGTTAGTTCCAATTGCTTTCTGGAGAGGAGCGGCCTCGGCAGCGGTTGCTTGATAAATACCGGGTTTAGATGGATCAGTAGTTTTGTATTTATTTATGGCAAATTGATCATTACACCAATTGAGATCGTTTTGATATACAATGGTTTCATCGATGAGAGAACGTATTTTGTCTTGCGTTGTTTTGTTCAGTTTACTCATCCATTTTGAACTTGCTCCAACCCAATAAGTATCAAAGGCTACTGTAGATATTCCAGCTATGGTGTAGAACGGAGTTTGTTCTGTAATAGCACGCCAACCACCGATGGATGTAATGACGCCATCGATAACACCGGACTCAAGCGCACTAGGCACATCACCAAATGACATCACTACAGGAGATGCACCCCAAGAGGATACTGTAGGATTAACCCCAGCCGCAAAAGTGCGGATTTTTCTATTTTTCATTGTATCGAGAGTTAAGAGGCGCTTTTTACCTGCCATGCCTAAAGCAAAGGAAATGTCTGCAAATCCGAACATTTCAATGTTGTGCTTGTCTTTTAGGCGTTTTTGCAGCATCTTACCAGTTGGTTGGTTGATAAGGTCGTGGACTGCACCTGCTGTGGTTAGTACTCCAGGCTGTCCAACTATACTTAACCAAATATCAGTTGCAGCTGTTTTACCCGCTACTAGCCAACCCATTTCCAAATTACCTTGGCTCATAGCAGTCATAGCATCAGGGTCTTTATAAAGTGCGCCAGCGTAGTAAATTCGCACTTTACTACCACTTGGAAATTCCGACTCTACCTTCTTCCTAAACCATTCCATGGCCACTGCGGTAGGCATCGGTGGTGGTGGAATGTCTGCTGATATTCTGATAGTAACCTTCTGAAGGCTCTCTGCTTTGGCAATATTTTTCTCAAACCCGAGGCTTATCGCAAATAAACTAATTAGGCCAAGCACACTAAGTTTTCGCATTATAGACTTCATGAAATCATTCCTTCCCTGTAAACTTTAGGGAGTTATTTAATCAGCGAATGAGTGAAAAGAACAAGCCAAGAGTAAATTTCACCCGATACGTGCTAAGAATATTGGTTTAGAGCTAAATATGGGAATAAATTTGTCAAATTTAACAAAAATTAGTGGGTTGACTAAGCCAACTGGTTACAGCGCTTCTGAAATAAAGTTGGCTTTGTCCTCAAGACAAATGAAGCCGAGTGAAGTTTTGGAACAGTGCATTGCAAATATAGATTTGTACGAAAAACATGTGGGGGCTTGGGCATCTATTAATACTGATAGCGCGCGCGAACTCGCGCGGGAGTTAGATGATAAAAATCCCAGCGGGGCTCTTTTTGGGGTGCCGTTTGGAATAAAAGATAATATTGATGCGTTTGATATGCCGACAGAATATGGCACTGATATGTATTTGGGATATCGACCTAGCCGTGATGCTGCATGTGTTGCAGGGATGCGTGCATCAAACGGCATCGCTCTAGGGAAAACGATATGTACGGAATTTGCACACCGTCATCCTGGCAAAACAGCTAACCCATGGAATATTGAGCACACTCCAGGAGGGTCCTCTAGCGGATCCGCTGCGGCAGTTGCAAGTGGAATGGTTCCTATAGCTATTGGAACTCAAACGACGGGCTCGGTTATAAGGCCGGCGGCCTATTGCGGAGTGATAGGGTATAAACCTTCTTATGGAGATTTTAACATATCTGGTGTTTTAGCGAATACGCCAAGCTTTGATACGTTGGGTTTCTTCGCGAATTGCGTTGATGATTTGGTGCTTGTCCGAAAAGCCTTGCTTGATGAGAGCATACCAGAATTAAAAAAACTTTCCCTTAAAGGCGCAAGAGTTGCAATTGCTACGAAGCCTTTTTGGGAGGAGGCATGCACTTCAAGTCAGCAGATGATAGAAGAGGCAGCTAGCGTCTTAAAAGATGCTGGTGCTAAAGTTTTTGCTTTGGACGACCAAGGAGTATTTGAAAATTTAAGTGAGTGGAATATTGAAATTTCCGGCTATGAATTTGCAAGAACGCTAGCTCATGAGCGTCGGCTAGCTTTTCACAAACTTAGCGAGATACTAAGGAATGGCCGAATGGCGGATGGTTTTCGTGTTGCGTTTTCTTCATATCAAGCAGCAAAGAAAAACTTAGAACTGCTTAGAATTAAATTTGATGAGGTACTGAAAGGGGTTGATTTTGTGATTTGTCCTTCTGCTCAAAGTGCTGCCCCAAAAGGGTTAGAAAGTACTGGAAGTGCAGACTTTAATATGGCGTGGACATCTCTTCATTGTCCCGTAATAAGTTTGCCGGTTGCCCAAGAAAAGGATACAGCGCTTCCTTTAGGACTTCAAGTTGTTGGCACGCGGTATAGCGACGATCGCTTGATTAAATTTGCGGAAGCCGTTTTTAAGTGCTTAACGAATTAAAATGTAAATCACAAAATATAATATAGAGGGTAATTATGAGCGGAATAACATCAGAATTTGTTAAAACAATAGCAAGTATATGGCATCGATTCTCTCTGGAAAATGAAGAGGCGGATACATTGACCAACATGCTGGCTCCAATGGATGATGCAGGCGAAGAAGTATCTTCGAGTATTATGTTCGATCTAGAGCCATCAGACTATAACCGTGCACTTGAAGAACTTGGTGATGAAGAGGGGCTTGGATAATGATGGACTACCTAAATCTTGACATTTGTAAAACCTCCGACCTAGTTTTATCAGGTGAATTATCCGCGACCGAGTTAACAAAGGCCTCAATAGATCGCGCCGAGGCGCTTCAACAAAAACTCAATTCATTTATAAGCTTGGAAAAAGACGAAGCACTGGAGGCAGCAGAAAAAATCGATAAGAGGCTTCGAAAGGGTGAGGGTGTCGGTTCTTTGGCAGGTATACCTCTGGCTCATAAAGACATGTTTTATCGGCTTGGAAAAATAACAACGTGCGGGTCGAAAATCAGATCAAAATTCAAAGGCGATAGAACTTCAACAGTACTCAGCCGACTCGAAAAAGCAGGAGCTCTATACCTTGGTGGATTAAACATGTCTGAGTTCGCGGTAGGTCCAATAGGGAATAATGTTCACTACGGCGATTGCTTTAATCCTTGGAACCAGGAACACACTCCGGGTGGCTCCTCGAGTGGATCGGGTGTTGCTGTGGCTTCGCGCACGGTTTATGGAGCGCTAGGCTCCGATACCGGTGGCTCAATAAGAATACCCTCAGCAATGTGTGGCGTAGTTGGCATCAAACCTACCCAGACACGGGTCAGTCGTTTTGGTCTAATGCCGCTTTCATTTTCCTTTGACTGCAGTGGACCGCTAACACGTACAGTTCGAGATGCAGCAAGAATCCTGCACATAATTGCCGGGCATGATCCAGAAGATTCGACCTCGAGCCGACGTAAAGTTCCAGATTACGAGGCTGAGTGCGATAAAAAGGTTGCCTTTATGCGGCTGGGAATTCCTTCTAATTATTTTTATGATGATCTGGAAACTGATGTTGACCGTTTGCTGAAAGATACAAGGAAAATATTTAAGGGTTTAAAGGTCGAAATTGTTTCCGTTGACGTTCCAAGTCATGATCACATAAATTTAATATGGGCAGCAGCTCTCGCTGCTGAAGCATCAACCATCCATAGAAAGTGGTTGCGAGACAGACCCGACGATTATGGCCCCATGGTCAAGAGGCGTATAGAATTTGGACTGTATCAACCGGCTACACGTTATCTGGAGGCGTTAACTCTTAGAGAAAAGTACTTAAGAGCCTACTGTGACACCGTTTTTTCCAAGTGTGACGCGTTACTTACGCCAACTATGCCTGTTGTGGCGCCCCGTTATAAGGACTTAGATGTTGGCGGAGGCGAGAGTATGCCTGAACTTGTTTTGATGTTATCCCGTAATACACGGCCCATCAGCTACCTCGGTTTGCCGGCTCTCAGCGTCCCTTGTGGTTTTGGGGCAAAAGGCTTACCCGCTGCTTTTCAGTTGATTGGGCGCCCTTTTTCGGAAGGAAAACTTTTTAGATTAGGAAACGCGTACCAAGAAGTAACAGATTGGCACAACACGATCCCGAAAATTGTTGAGTAGTTTAGGGCCATTTTTTTTTAGATCATATAATACGGGTGCCAAACTTTTTTAATGCTGCTTCGGAGAGCTTGAGGCCCAATCCAGGCGTATTATTCAGAGTTAGATATCCGTCCTCAATTTTTGGTGGGTTTTCGTAAAGTTCGGCTTGCAATGGATCTCGTTCAGGGTCTGTAAAGGACTCGACTATTCTGCCAGCTGGGCTACCTGCAACCAGCGGTGCATGGATAAAGCAGTCGTGGTGTGGCGCCACGTCTACGTGGTTCAATTCGCACAATGCAGCTAGTTTTCTACCTTCGGTAAATCCACCGAACATCGTGCAATCAAATTGAAGAATTTGAATCGCCTGTTCTTCTATCATCGAACGACAGCCGTAGCTCGTAATTTCACTCTCTCCGCCGGATAAAGGTATATTAGTCCTCTGCGACAGTAACTTTAACTCTCGCCGATCGTCGGTCCATCTAACAGGTTCCTCCAACCAAGTTGGTTGAAGCGCCTCAAGTGCTTTGGCGCCTTCGGTGGCGGTTTTTAAGTCCCAGGCCCTATTAACGTCGACCATCAAATTATTCTCTTCGCCTATTACGTCACGAACTATTTCCATTCTGGCAATATCTTCGCTCAAGGAGAGGCCACCAACTTTTCCCTTAAAACCTTTGTGTCCTTGTTCAACAAGCATTTGGATTTCTTCACGTAGTTCCGAGTTATCTTTTCCTTCGCGGTAATAAGCACAGGTAACGTAACAGGGGACTTTATTATTGTAGCCGCCAAATATCTTATGCAGCGGAAGGTTTCCGACATGACCTAGAACATCCCAACAAGCAATGTCAACGGCTGAGGATATCCGGATTAAAGCCTCTTTACCCCAACCGTTTTCCGACGCAATTCTGCTGGATGTAAAGCCAAATAATTTCTCGTAAACAAGCTCAGGTGCAAGCGCGTCCATTCCGATGATTTCATTGAGTAACCCCGACTTAACAACATTAACAATAGGTGAAATGTCCGTATAGCTGGTTGCTAAACCAAAACCCTCGGCCCCTGATTTGGTTTTTATGCGGATAAGTAGCTCATTGGCACTAGGAACTTTGAAAAGGCTTACCCAATGGGGGCGCTTCTCATTGGGAACACTTAATATATATGCCTCTACATTATCGATGATATCATTCATGAGGTTACTCCAAATTAAAACCGAATAGTTTTTTGGTTTCGTTTACTGATGGCGGGGTAGATTTAGTTGATCATTGCTCTTTAGGAAAGATATATTATCAAACGTAGTATTTTTTGAAGATTAAATTTAGGTTATTACTTCTAGGCTAGTAGGTTTCGCTTTATATAACCGGAAGTAAGACGACATTTTAAGAGTTGGTATGGTGTCTGAGAATAATTCACAGTATGATGTGATCGTGATAGGAGCTGGTGTTGCGGGCCTCTATCAACTTTTCAAGTTACGACAACTTAAGCTAAAAGCGCTAGTAATCGAAGCAGGCGATAATGTTGGTGGTACATGGTATTGGAATCGCTACCCAGGTGCCCGATTTGATTCAGAAAGTTGGTCTTACGGATATTCTTTCTCCAAGGAA
>PCAV01000139.1 GCA_002730675.1 Rhodospirillaceae bacterium
TGGCGGGTGGCGAAGGCGGGCCAATGCCGATGATGCCAATGCCGGGTGGCGAAGGCGGGCCAATGCCGATGATGCCAATGCCGGGTGGCGAAGGCGGGCCAATGCCGATGATGCCAATGGCACAGGCAGCTCCAATGCCGATGATGCCGATGCCAGGTGGCGAAGGCGGACCAATGTCGATGAATATTAATGCTATGATGGATACTGGCATGGGCAAGGTGGAAATGGCACCGCCAATAAATATACAAATGATAATACCACCTACACCATCTGGAGTTGATGGAATGGCAATGATGCCAATGCCGCAGCCAGGTCCAGCCGGACCAATTACAGGTGGACCCGTTGGCGAAGCACCTGCCGGTATCTCGACTGATATTGGTAATGAGCGAAATGAATCATTTATAAATGAGCCTGAAGTTCTAGCAAGCGTTCCTGCTTCCGCACTTATAAATCTAACCCCAGAAGAAGTAGCCGGGGTTAATGCTATTTTCCAAGATAACGGAGCTGGTATTGCACTTGCACCGCCAATTCAAAATCCAGATGGCACTTTACCTCCAGGCCCTCCTCCTGGGATTTTTATTGTAACCGATCCAGCACTCGGCGGTGGATCGCCTGAAGGCGGAGGCTTTATTATTCCCGGCGGTCCCGTCCCCGGCGGTCCTATTGTTGGCGGCCCCATTCCTAGTGGTCCCGTGCCCGGCGGACCTATTGTTGACGGCCCCGTTCCTGGCGGCCCTATTGTTGGCGGTCCCGTTCCTGACGGTCCTATTGTTGGCGGTCCCGTTCCCGGCGGTCCTATTGTTGGCGGTCCCGTTCCTGGCGGTCCCAATTCTGGAGCTCCTTTTCCTGGTGCTGGGGCTGATGGACAGCCCATAATTGGCGGTGATCCAGGTGCAAATGCGGGAAACGAAAACTGTGAAGGGAATCAAGAGACACCTTGTGAAGGAGCGGGAGCTCAACCCTTGCCCGGCAGTGGTCAAGCATCAGGTCAACCCGCACCTAACCCGACCCCTGCAAACCCTAATCCAGTAGCTGGCCCTGGTCCTACTCCGGCGCCCGGTTCCGGTCCCGATCAAGTAGCTGGCCCTGGTCCTACTCCAACGCCTAGTCCTAGCCCTGGTCAAGTAGCTGGCCCTAGTCCTAGTCCTAGTCCTAGTCCTAGCCCTAGCCCTGATCCCGGCCCTGGTCCTGGTCCTGGTCCTCTTGCATTGTCACAAAATTTAGTGGTTTTAACGACAACTCCAATATCAGATACCAACCTCATTTCGGTCTCTAGCTCCGCAGGTTTGTCATATCTCATAAGAAATCCTGACGTGATGATGCATGCTAAAAATATAGTAAACGCCCGCGGGATTGCCCCCGGGCGAGCTTACCAGCAAGCGATGGAACAGGTTGCATTGGATCATTATAATGACTTTGGTAGAGCTGAAGGCCGACATTTAGATGGCGTCAATTTATCGCAATCTAAATCACTTTCATTACAAAGAATAGCAAGGGAACCTCTTACAAAAATATCGGAGTCCCCTGCCCTTCAATACCTGATAAATAATCCCGACGTTATGTTACATGCCCAAAAAGCTGTAAGAGCACTCGAAGTTACGCCAGGTCCAGACTTTCAGCGTGCCATGGAACACCAAGCTATAAAACATTTCAATCAGTTTGGTAGAGCCGAGGGCCGCCTTGGGCCGGAGTAGCAAACATGAAAAAATTTCCTTGGTCGCCTGTTTTACCCTTATTATTTCTTTTTCTATCAACGGGCATCCACGTTATTGAACCTACTTTCGTGGAGCAAATGCGGCACCGGGTTTTTGATGAATATCAAAGACTGAAACCAAGAGAATATTCTAATGATATCCCGGTTCGAATTCTAGATATAGACGATGAAAGCCTCAGCCGTGTTGGACAGTGGCCTTGGCCTAGGGACATTATGGCTGAGATCGTTGCCCGACTAAATGAGCTCGGTGCATCGGCCGTTGTTTTTGATATGGTGTTCTCTCAACCCGACCGTTTGTCTCCTAAAAGCCTACGCAAAATGCTCCCCGAGAGGCCTGAGTTTGACGAAGCGAGAAAAGGTCTGCTAGCAATACCCGATAATGATGAACTCTTTGCGCAAACTGTTGACGGATCGTATGTCGTAACAGGATTTGCATTAACAGGTGCAGAAACAAGTGGCCCAACACCTGAAATAAAAGCTGGATTTGCTGAAAATGGCGATAGAGCGGCGCCGTATCTTCCTGCCTACGCCGGAGCGATGAAAGTTTTAACAAATATCGAAGTTAAAGCCGCTGGAAATGGCGCACTGAATGCTATTCCAGAAAGTGATGGCGTTTACCGAAGAATACCAATGTTTATGACGCTAAAAGATAAAATTTATCCATCACTGGTAGCGGAGTCGCTGCGGGTCGCGCAAGATGCCTCCACCTTCATCATACGAGCAGTTGGTGCGAGCGGTGAAGAGGGGTTTGGTGAGACAGGGTTGGTAGGCTTTAAGGTTGGTGGGGTGACTGTGCCAACAGATGAAAACGGGCAAATCTGGGTCAGGTTTACTGGTGATATACCCGATCGTTATGTTCCCGTCTGGCAACTATTAGAGGGCAAAGCGCCGGCAGAGAAATTAGAAGGACATATTGTCCTTATTGGAACATCGGCAGCAGCGTTAAAAGATTTGCGGGCAACGCCTCTTAATCCTGCAGCCGCGGGAGTAAGTCTCCATGCGGAGGCTCTCGAAACAATACTTACAGGAAATTTTTTGAACAGACCAGACTTTGCTCACGGACTAGAGGTGGTCTCCAGCTTCCTACTAGGTCTGCTCTTAATTTGGTTACTTCCTAAATGGGGATCAATTTGGTGCGCTGTACTTACGGTATGTGCAATCGGCGGTGTTATCGGAGGAGCATGGTATGCATTTGATGTTTACAATTGGCTTCTTGACCCAATTTACTTCAGCTTAGTAATACTGATAATTTATCTTACCCAATCGTTACTAATTTATCTAGCCACAGAGGCCGAACGTGCAAGAGTTAGAGGTGCCTTCGGAATGTATTTATCCCCTGCGCTCGTGGAGCAATTGGCATCAGACCCAGAACAACTGAAGCTAGGCGGGGAAATGAAAGATATTTCAATTATGTTTTGCGACGTCCGCGGTTTTACCTCTATATCTGAGCTGTATGATCCAGAGGGCCTTACACAACTTATAAATAAATTTTTAACGCCGATGACACAAGTGATTATGGATCGAATGGGAACCATAGATAAGTACATGGGAGATTGCATTATGGCATTCTGGAACGCTCCAGTCGACGTACCGACCCATGTTACTGAAGCCTGTAATTCTGCACTGGTTATGTTTGAGAAATTAGAAGAACTCAACCAAGAACTTGAAAACGAAGCTATAAGTAATAATAAAGAATTCCGGCCTTTGAAAATCGGAATTGGTTTAAATACGGGCACGTGTTGTGTGGGTAACATGGGGTCAACACAAAGGTTCGACTATTCAATTCTTGGAGATGACGTCAATCTTTGTTCTCGATTAGAGGGCCAGTCTAAAGGTTATGGCGTAGATATCGTGATAAGTGAAACAACCAAAGTCGCAGCGTCGGATTTTGCTACAATAGAATTGGACCTAATACAAGTTAAAGGAAAAACTGTCCCTGTTAGAATTTTTGCCTTAATTGGGAATAAAGAGGTACAAAATTCCGACTGGTTTAAGGAGTTCAACACAATTCATGCTGAACTTATCTTAGAATATAGAAACCAAAATTGGGAAAATGCTACTTCACTCTCTCAGAAAGCGCGACGAGTTGCGGGAGAGAAGTATGACGGTCTATATGACTTATTCGACGAGAGAATCGCTGAGTATCAAATTAATCCACCAGGGCAAGATTGGGACGGCGTTTATATTGCAACAGATAAATAGCCATTTCTAATAATATAAAAAATATTTTTATTGGCTAATAAACAAAGTTGAAAAACGATCTTTCGATATCAGTGACGTCTCAGAATTTGTGTCACTTAATCCAAAGCTAAAAACCCAAAAAAATCCCTAGTTTTTAAATATTACAGTATCTTCGATCGAAGAACGCTCTGTAAGCGCTGTATTAACCTTCATAGATTTATCTTCATAGCCGAAGCTTATACCGAATAATACTTTTACCTCTTCACCAAGATTAAATGCTTCGCGAACAAATTCTGGATAATGTCCCATTGTCCCTTGCGCACATGAACCCAAACCATTGGCTGTCATTGCCAACATCAGCGTTTGTGCATACATACCAATGTCCCAGGCTCTCGCCAAACTAAATGCCTCGTCCGAACATATAAACGCCACATGAGGAGCATCAAAAAGCTCAAAGTTTCTAAACGCGGCTGCACCTCGTGCCTTTTTATCCTCCCAGGTGATATCCATTGCTCGGTACAACACTGCTGCACACTCTCTTCGTCTATCCTTCCATAGCTTGCCTATAGGCTTTCCAGATGATTTAAAGTCTTGATTTGGCGGCAGCCCATCCTTAACTGCCGCCATCATTTTCTCTCGTAGTAAATCCCTCGTTGCGCCAGAAGCTACAAGGATTTGCCAAGGCTGCATATTTGTTCCCGACGGTGACCATCGAGCAATATCGAATACTTTATTGAGTAAATCTTGCGAAACTTCCCTTTGCTGAAAGCCCCGAACAGAGTGACGGGACATAACTGCTTTTTCTAAAGACATTTTTGACATTTGTTTCCTTATAAATTCTGTTAACCTCAAAGATTTCTAATTAACACCGAAAAATAGAGAATACGTAGTACATCCATTTAAAAATTATGTCTTCTCGAATCAGCATTGGTTCTCAAAACTACAAATATTATTCTTAGGTAACGTTAAAAAATACTAACGTGAGCAGATATTTTCTTGATTAAATTCTAGAAACCAAGGCCTTTCCAAATCCATGACTATCAAGTTGATGATCTTTAATAACGAGCACCCGTAACGAACTTGTGCATGAGAAGGCTCGTCTCCAAACTTGTGCATAATGACCCGTTTTAAATAGATTAATGTTAACCAGATATTAATCACAGATAATTGAGGGCATTTCAGCAAATTTTTGCTGAACGTTATCTAAGGAGCTTAGAGTGGTATTTGATTATATAATAGTTGGTGGCGGATCTGCCGGAAGCGTATTAGCAAACCGACTATCCAGGAATGGTAATATAAATGTTTTATTATGCGAAGCCGGAGAGGATACTGCTCCTGGGGAAGTGCCAGAGGAAATTCTAGATAGTTATCCTGGGACTGCTTATTTAAATAATAGGTTTATATGGAAAGACCTAAAAGTAACAACAGAGGTTATTTCGCATAATAATAAGGATGCTCCTAAGCCACCCCTTCGAAAGTACGAGCAAGCAAGAGTTTTAGGTGGCGGCTCCTCAATAAACGGACAAATGGCAAACAGAGGGGCGCCAACCGACTATGATGAATGGGAGGCTCGCGGTGCTGCTGGATGGAATTGGGAAAATGTGCTCCCTTTCTTCAAAAAATTAGAAACAGATGTCGATATATCTGACGACTGGCATGGCAACGATGGCCCCATAAAAGTTCGCCGTGTCCCAGAGGAATACTGGACCGGTCATTCTAAGGCAATTTTCGAGACGTTCAAACGTGCAAAATATAAATATCTTCCCGATCAGAACGGTCATTTTGAAGATGGTTTTTTCCCCGTAACGATCTCAAATTTTGAGGAAAAAAGAGTATCCGCGGCTATTGGGTACTTAACGTCAGAAATAAGAAAGCGAAAAAATCTAACTATTTCGACCAAAACGGTCGTTACTGAATTGGTTTTTGAAAGCGAAAAATGTATTGGAGTAAAAGCCTTAGTAGGTGGTAAACCGCAGGAGTTTCAAGGAAACGAAATAATTTTATCATCAGGTGCTATTCATTCACCTGCCCATTTAATGAGATCAGGTATCGGTCCGGAAGGGCATTTAAGAGAGCTTGGCATTCCAATTAGATCCGCGCTTCCGGGAGTTGGCCAACGGCTTATGGATCATCCCTCTATTGCGCTAGCCTCGTTTTTAAAGCCTGCAGCCCGTGTCCAAAATAACTTAACGCGTCGTCATATGAATTTGGCCATGCGATATTCTTCTAACATTGGAGGAGCACCTGCTGGCGATATGTTTGTCGTTGGCACTTCAAAAAACTCCTGGCATAAAGTGGGAGAACAGATTGGAGCCTTCTTAGTTTTTGTAAATAAGACATTCTCCGAAACTGGGGAAGTTAAATTAAATTCGCCGAACTGGAGCGATGAGCCCTCTGTCGATTTTAATCTTTTATCCGACAAACGTGATCTAGACCGATTAATTGACTCTATACGTCGCCTTGCCCCTCTGTACTCTGATCCGGCGATGCAATCCGTGGCAAGCAATCCATTTCCCGCTGCCTACTCAGACAAAGTACGTCAAGTAGGCGCTATTACCACAAAAAATAAAATACTTACCGGTATTGCAGCAAAACTTTTGGACGGCCCCGCATTCCTTCGTAATTATCTAATTGAAAATTTTCTTATGGAAGATTTTTCTCTTGATGAAGTATGTGTTGATGAGGATAAGGCGGAGGCTTTTATTAGGAGGGCAGCTGTTGGTGTCTGGCACGCCTCATGCACGTGCAGAATGGGGGCAGAAGACGACCCAATGGCGGTGACAGATAATCAAGGCAGAGTAAGAGGAATTGCGGGCTTACGCGTCGTAGATGCCTCAATTTTCCCGGTTGTGCCATGTGCTAATACAAATTTTCCCACTATAATGACCGCAGAGAAAATTGCCGATACCATTCTAAAAGGAAAATTAGGCAACTGAGGTTATGAACTCTCGATAGATATTGGTTGATTGTCTCCAACTAATGTGACGCGACGCATTATCTTTCGCACTGATATATTATCAAATGGCTCGACTGCATGCATTGTCCAATGATTATCGCACAACACGACATCATCATTCTCCCATGTATGTTTGTAAACAATCTTTTCCGACGTCGCATCGTGTATACTCTCGTCTCGTAACTTTCCGCTTTCATTACTTTCCACACCCAAGATGTTATCCATAGCCTGAGGAGATAAAAAATGAGTGTCTGCAGGATAGTGTATTTGATACAAACCACCTTTTCGTTTCTTAATGAATGTACTGCCAAGCCGTCTCATTGGGTTGAATGATATTACCGCACTCGTCAACATTAGAAACTCGTTAGATTTCTTTCTTTTTGAAAGATCAATGCGCTAGCAAAGGATGCACCCCCCACTCTACAAACTGGCAACCAAACTTTATATGTTGTTCATCATTTAACGATTGATTGGGAAAGATTTAAACTAAGTTTTCCATCCAACGAGAATGTATTCGCTCAAGTAAATTATTATCTAGAGGGCATCTTAAATCCACTTCTTTGAGTTCTGCACCAATCAATAGATGTCTCTTCCTTACACTGATTGAGTAACGAAGCGACATGATTAAGTCTCAGTCAAATGATTGTTTCTCATGGCGTTAACTAATTTAAGCTGCCCCGTTACTTTAATTTAATAAACGTCCATCTATTATTTTAGCGCCCTCATGCCTTAGCAAAAAAGCTTTGTTCTCTAGCCCTCCAGAAAATCCAGTGAGCGATTGGTTAGAACCGATAACCCTGTGACAAGGAATAACAACTGGAATAGGATTTGCACCAATCGCTTTACCCACTGCTCGTACAGCTGTCGGGCGTCCAATTGATAAAGCCACTTCCGCATATGTCCTTGTTTCGCCAAAAGGAATTTTATCTAATTCTTCCCAAACTCGTTTTTGAAAATCAGTGCCAGTTAAAAATCTAGGTATACTGAGATACTTTGTTTGATTATTAAAGTAAGCCTCCAATTGCGCGACGATCGACCCAAAACTTGAACTTTCCTCAATCCACTCGCACATATTATCTCTAGGTTGCTGTGCTTTTAAAATAACTAGATATTGAAGGCAGTCACCACTCCCAACCAGTCGTAGAGGACCAATAGGGCTTTCTATATCTCTATATAATAGTTTTGTTAATTGCCGCATTGTTTGACTCCCCGTAAAGAACTTAAATAGATAAGACTTTTTTAGCCAGCATCTTGTTTCTGAATATTGACTGTTTGAACTCAGAAAAGTTTAATGAAAAAATGGAAGAAAAATATATATCGCTTTGGGATAAATCAGCCGAAGAGAATGACTACACAGGCCACTTCGAAACATCAAGAGATGCAGACGTTATTGTTGTAGGTGGCGGCTTTACCGGTTTATCTACAGCTTACCACGGGGCCAAACTTGGACTTGATATACATGTTTTAGAAGCCCATAAAATTGGATATGGTGGCTCAGGCCGCAACACAGGTTTGGTAAATGCTGGATTATGGTTACCCCCTCAAGACGTGAATAAAAAATTGGGGGCTGAAACAGCTGCAAGTTTGATTGAAACATTAGGGAAGATGCCCGAGTACGTCTTCTCCTTAATCGAGAAACATCAAATTCAGTGTGAAGCAACCCAGAATGGAACTATTCACGCGGCGCATTCCCTAGCAGGACTCAAGAATTTAGAGGCCCGCGCCCTAGAGTGGCAACGTTTAGGTGCACCTGTCGAATTACTTACGGCGAGCGAAACGGAGAGTAAAACGGGCACCAAGAGGTTCTGCGGTGGCTTACTGGATAATCGTGCTGGAACGATCAACCCTATGGGGTATGTGCGAGGACTAGCTAGAATAGCGCTTGCCGCCGGAGCGAGAATATCAACTGGAATTCATGTCGAAAAGCTCACGACAGAAAATGGTTTATGGCAGGTTCAATTTGGGGAGCAGATACTGCGAGCAAAGACTGTTATCTTAGCAACAAATGCATATACCGATAATCTTTGGCCTGGACTAAAACAAACATTCACAAAAATTAATTACTTCAATATCGCGACAACCCCAATTAATGAGAAGTTATATTCTGTTCTACCTGAAGGGCATGGACTTTGGGATACAGGAAAAATTATGTTTTCCTTACGAAAAGATATTCACGGTCGACTCGTCATAGGATCGATGGGTTCGATAGTAAAGGGCATGGAAAAGATGTCTGAAAGATGGGCTGTTCGAAATCTTCGCCGGCTGTACCCAGAACTGGGTGAAATCAATATTGAAAATGCTTGGCACGGAAATATCGCCATGACGCCCAATCACCTTTTTAGAATTCATAAACTTGCTGATAATCTCTACACCCCAATTGGATACAATGGACGAGGCATAACCACTGGGACAATGTTCGGCAAAGTGTTTGCTGAGCTTCTTACAGGAAAAGAAGAGGCAAAGTTACCAGTTCCTATTACTCCGCTATCACCCGTAAAAGGCAGGTTATTAAAGCAAAACCTCATGCATCTGGCCTTTACCGTCAATCAATTCGTCAAATCGCTATAATTTGGTACTGAAATATAAAGCGCAGAGGCCAAGCTATATCAAACTACAAAGCAAGGTGCAGTTCCGATGAATTCTAAAGAAACGGCGAAAAAAGTCGCTTCAAAAATATTGGAACGTGATAAGACTTGTCGATCGATGGGGATATGCTTGGAGTACGTAAATGAAGGTACAGCTACCTTGTCTTTAGAGATTAAAGAGCAACACATAAATGGACATGGTATTTGCCACGGAGGAGTAATCTTTACACTTTCAGATAGTGCTTTTGCTTTTGCCTGTAATAGTCGCAATGCAGCGAGTGTCGCTCAACACGCGAGTGTCACTTTCATAAAGTCTGCAGAATTAGGAGACAAGCTCTTTGCGACAGCAAAAGAAATAAGTCTCGTAAAACGTAACGGTATTTACGACGTGACGGTAACAAATCAAAATGCCAATGTGATAGCAGAGTTTCGAGGATACTCCAGAACGATCAAAGGCCCTGTGCTCAAGGAAAATTAAAAAATTATCTCAGGCCTGTTTAATTTGGTATTGGGAATTTCAAACAAAAAGCAACCCGATTGGTCCCATTATGGAAATTCTATGTTCTGAATTCTGATGGTTTTGCGTGCTGCAGTTAAGTGCTATTTTTCTTTTTTTATTATTTTTTTTTGCATCACCAGAAATTTTCGTTATGAGAAATTTACAGATCTATCGTTATGTCGATACTATCTCTCGCACCGGTTCCATAAGAAAAGCGGCAGATCGCCTAAATATAACAAGTTCAGCGTTGAACCGAAGAATCCTCTCTTTAGAAGACGAACTTGGCTTTCAAATATTTGAGCGTATCGGCAATGGTGTGCGACTAAACACTGCAGGTGAGTTGGTCGTCGTTATGTTTCGAAAACAACTAGCTGAAGCTGAACGATTAAAATCTCAATTAGCAGACTTATCTGGAATCCGTCGCGGTCACGTTTCAATAGTTTGCAATCAAGCATTACTAACTTATTTTCTGCCCAATCAAATATATAAATATCAATCAGAGTTCCCAAATGTCACATTTGATATACAAGTAAAAGACGGCGAACAAGCTATGGACAGTCTACGAGACTATAGTGCTGATCTGGCGCTTGTGTTTGAGTTTTCATCAATGAAAACAGCAGACTTACAAAGCATTTGCACCGTGCGACAACCCATTCAAGCAATAATGGCAACGAACCATCCTTTAAGTACTCGAAAGCGTCTACAACTGATCGATTGTCAAGATTACCCGCTAGCTTTACCTGGTAATCCACAATCGTTAAGGGATATATTGGAACTGACTGCTAGCAAAACGTCTACACCATTAACCCCAATATTAACATCCGATGACTTCACCTTTTTGAGAAACTATGTTGGCTTAGGAGAAGCCATTTCCTTTGAACTACCAATTGGCCTGCCGTTGGATAACTCAAACTTTGACTTAATCAATATTCCATTAGAACTATCTGGTGATTTGAGCGGACTACTGCATTTGGCTCAACTTAAAGATCGTACCCTACAAGTAGCAGCCGCTCGTTTTGCTGACCAATTATCGCAAACATTTTTCAGCAAATTTGATACGAATTAGTACTCGGTGTAACCTTCTTATATAGGTGTGCTGTTTATGCATACCTGTTGGAACTAAAAAGCAGCAGACATCAGTAGCTCTGTCGCTAAACTTAAAATATTACACTTTTATGTCATTAGATGAATATTAAGTTTGCACGTTCTAGCTATTCCAATAGGGGTCAACCTATAGTTATCAAATAAAACTAATCATTGGATGATTACATGGATATTGCAAAAAAAGTGATAATTTCTCACCACCAAGCAATGAATGAGTGTAATACAGAAGCTTACTTGAACACAATCTGCTTCCCTTTCACCTTTCATCGCTATGATGGTCACTTCTACAGAGTAGCCAATATTGAAAACTATAAAAATGAACATCCCATGCCATGGGAACTCATCAGAAATTATGACCAAAATTGGTCCTACACCGAGTTAGAGGAGCTGGAGGAAGTAATAAAAAGCAACACTCAGCTTGCCTACAAGTTGGTCGCTCGAAGAATTAATTCAGGAGGCAAAACGAGCACAATTTTTCAAGCCATTTGGGTTCTTGGACAAATCGGGGATACCTGGGGTGTGCAAACCCGGTATAACCTCGGCATTTTTAATGGAAATGCCCCTCTAGCGGCGTAAAGTCCCAAAATTGAAATAGGTTCCTCACTTTTAAAAACGTTGTGTTCTAGCCTGGCAAACTCATTGTTTTGAATTTCAGATGAACATGTAGTGAGTTAACTTATGTTTGATCGACATGGTTGGCCTGGAACTAAAAAATAAGCATTTTCTAAGTTTCACCTTCGGGACCTCTTGCTGTATTCTGGTTTAAGAATGTTTTTGACGGCTGTAAATTATATGGATCACTATGAATAAATTATTAGTTGTAGGCGCTACTGGCCTTTTAGGTAAAGCGACTATTAAATATTTTAAAAACAAAAAAGATTGGAAGTGCGCTGGATTATCTCGTCGCCCACATAAGATAAGAAATGTTGAATATCTACAGGGAGACCTTTTGGATAAAGGTTCGATCGACAGACTACAGAGTAGATTGCACGATGTAACGCATGTGCTTTATGCGGCACTTTATGAAATGGATGATCTTCTTATTGGGTGGAGACATAGTGAGCAAATTAAAACTAACACCCTAATGTTTCAGAATTTAACTAGCGCCCTATCCCTTTATTCTCCAAAACTTCGGCACTTAAGTATATTACAAGGCACAAAAGCCTATGGTATTCATGTTGAACCAATGAAAGCACCCGCAAAAGAAAAATGGCCACGCCATGATCACGACAACTTCTACTGGCATCAAGAGGATATACTGAAACGCCTATCTAAAAAGAAAAACTGGTCTTTCAATATATGGCGCCCCCAAGTAGTTCTCGGGAACGCAACTGGAAGCCCTATGAATTTAATTGCCGCCGTCGCAGTATACGCAACTATTTGCAGAGAAACTGGAATGGCATTTTTTCAGCCTAAAGGAACCCCGATTGTTACCGAGGCGACTGATGCCGAACTTTTTGCTCGAGCATTAGAATGGGCGTTTAATGAAAAAAATGCTCAAAATCAGACATTTAATATTACAAATGGTGACGTTTTAATTTGGCATCATTTATGGCCCGAAATTGCAAATTATTTTGATGTTCCATTGGGACAAAAACGAAATAGAACATTGTCGACAGCATTACCGAAGCTTGAAAAGGAATGGCGCGTTATTGTTGAAAAATATCAACTAAAAAAATTAACGCTAAAGGAATTAGTGGGAGGCTCCTGGCAGTTTCTAGATAGAGCACTTCGTGATGCTGGACCATCCCCTTCTCCTTCTCTCGTTTCTACAATCAAAATTAGAAAGATTGGTTTCAATGGCTGTATAGATACAAGTGAGTCGATACAAAAATATTTTATGGAAATGCGAAGAGAACGATTGATACCTTAAATAGGTTGGTGACTTTAAAAGCCGGGACAAATTACCTTTCCTATTAATAGCGTTTAAATCTAAATTGCGTGTTTTATTTTTAAATGCTGAAAGCAGTAGTTGCTTGCCCCGGTTGCTAAAAATAACGCAACGGCAAATAATATTGGTAAGTTTACGTCTTTGGTGACGTCATATAACCAACCAGCTACCGGCGGAGCGGTTGATTGAAGTAAGACTTGCCCCATAAAAAACACCCCCATTCCAATAGAGCGACTTTCAACCCGCATTGCCTCCGCGGACAACGCCATCAATATTCCCGCAGGGGCCATCCCTACTAATCCAAAAATTAGGACTGAAATAAGAGGCAATGGCAAATTTAATAACATTAAAAAACTTAGGGTACAGGCGCCCATACAGATATAAATAATAAGGTTTGGCCGTTTAGTTTTATCCGAAATGAAACCACAAATCGCACCGGAAAAGATCATTACCCAACTAGCCGCGCTAACAATACTAGAAGCGGCCATCGCGCTATGACCTAAACTAATTAAGACAAGAGGAGAAAAACTTAAATAAACTACATAGCCAGCGTTGAAAAAACCCCAGGCCAATGATGCTGTTAGCGTCAGTAGAAGTTCAGATTTATTTAGGGAAAACTTAACGCTGCGATTTTCCCTCAACTCTTTTACTGGCACACGATAGAGTAATGTCATAAGAGCCGCGCTAGCAGCGCAATATAATGAAGCAATATAAAAAGCCCAACGCCAATCTAAAAAAACCGATAACCACCCATGGCCAACTTGTCCCATTGCGATCCCAAAAGGCCAGGACATGACCAATACACTCATTGCAGTGGCCAATTCCTTTCCTTCAAACCAATCAATTAAAACTTTTGCAAAAAATATAGTTGAGACTACAAAGCCAATTCCACAAATAACTCTTCCCACGGATAAAAATCCAAATCCTTGGGAAAGGCCAGCAATTGTACCACCAAGGCTTAATGCAATTAAACCAAATCCAATGAGAGCTTTATCAGAGAAAAAATTTCCTGCTAACCCTGCAGGAATAGCCAAGAAAAGGCCTGGCAGCATAAATAGTCCTATTAGTGTTCCTATCTCCGCATAGTTAAGTGCGAGTTCGTAAATAACTTTGCCGCTAGTAGATCCCATTGTTTGGAATTGAAATCCAAGACTTATTCTAGTTATGAAAAGCAGCCCTAGAATAAACCAACGGTTATTCATTTCACTTCCACAAAAAAGACAAAATATACACCAGCCCACCTAGACTTTTTAAAAGTAAGAGCAATTTGGACGAGATAGCCAACTTAATCCTGAAAAATCGAGCAAAAGTCTGTGGTGAAACAGGGGCCTTTTGGGCCCCTATCTCTTTAAATTAAACGTAATTATGAATTCCATGCAAATTTTTGAGGTTTACGTGACGAGTTTTGAGAAATCACGATATTGACCAATGCTGGTCCTGGAAAAGCCATCGCCGCTTCTAATGCAGCGGGAATGTCGTTTGGATCTTCGACAAAGAAACCTTTTCCACCAAAATCTTCCATCATCTTGTCGTAACGTGCACCATATATTAAAGCATTAGGCTTCAGTTTCATCATCGGGTCATCTGGAATTTCTGGCATGCCAGGTCCAATACCACCGTTGTTTAGTACAACGATTTTGGCAGGTAAATTATAACGTACTAATGTCTCCATCTCCATCCCAGAGAACCCTATAGCTGAGTCCCCAGACAGATGAATAACTGGCCGGTCTGGGTGAACAACACATGCTGCAACTGCATGCCCAAGACCAACTCCCATAGTACCGTATGTTCCAGCATTTAAACATGAACGAGCATTTGAAACAGGTAACTGAGTAAGCCCTATATCCATTGTACCTGCACCTTCAGCACTCAAAATTGCATTATCAGGCATCCATGCTGCTACATCTCTTAAGGCTCGATAATAGCCTGCCGGAGCTGTGTCATCATTTACCTGCGCTTTAATGGTCTCTACGTTAGATGAAATTTTTTCACCTAATGCGGTCCGCCATGGTGTATCTTTTGGGTAAAACCACTGCCGGCCATCCAAAGCTTGATTCATCTGGCTCATAATTGCTTTACCATCGCCCACTAAAGCTACTTCGGCAGGCTTGTTATGGCCTATTTCTTCTGGCGAGATGTCTAATTGAATTACCTTTACATCTGGAGAAAACCTCGGTGGTAGACCGAAGTGGAATATCCAATTAAAGCGTGCACCCATAAGAAAAACAACATCGGCCTGTTGCAAGGCCAATGTTCTAGCAGCTGAGGCGGCGAGCGGATGATCGTCCGGAATTACACCTTTACCCATTGGCGATCTTACGAAAGGGAGCTGAGTTCGATCAATAAAGGCCCGCACCTCGTCTTCAGCTTGCGCCCAAGCCATGCCCTTACCTACTAAGACCAGGGGCCGCTCTGCACTCTCAAGAACATTTAAAGCAGCTTCAATATTTTCGGCAGGTGCAATCATTTTTGGTGGCTCTGGAACGCGATCAACCTTTATTATATCGTCGAGCTCACATTCACCCTGAATAATGTCATCCGGCATATCTATGTAACAGGCGCCGGGGCGGCCATAGATTGAATGACGGGTGGCCATCTCGACGTAGTATGGAATACGTTCCACACTGTCAACGGCATGTGAAAATTTACAAAATGGACTTGTGATAAGAACCTGTCGCTCTTCTTGGAAAGCACCCATTCCACCTCGGTAGGTTTGAGAAGCGCCACCGATTAGTATCATTGGCCAGCAATTCTGTTGAGCATTTGCTAATCCTGCCAGACCATGCACAACGCCAGGTCCTGTCACAACGATGCAAGCTCCGGGTCGGCCAGTCATATAGCCATATGCCTGAGCAGCATAGGAAGCTGCTTGCTCGTTACGCATCCCAACATAATTGATGCCTTCTTTTTGTGCTGCCTCCGCGATTGGTCCTACCGGGAAACCCACTACACCGAATAAATGATCAATTCCCTGTTCCTTGAGACTCCGAGCGATCAGGGTCGCACCATTGATCTTCGCCATTAATAATTCCTCCCATTTCGAAAATTCTATTTCAAGAGCAATTACATTATGAGAATGAATAGAAAGAGGCTAGTGAATTTTGCATTTAACCAGACTGATGCTTAGTATTTTAATCGGTTTACATTTTTAAATGACAAGCAATACAATTACTCAAAATATTTACCGAAGAATGGAAGTAAAAAATTGAAACGCAGACCGTCGAAAAAACTAGCTTTTAGAGTTTCGCTTATTTCTGATACCCATATAAACGAGGCCGAAGATTCTTCTGCGTCTCCATATCCTGCAAATGCGGAAGCTAACCCACGAGCCCGATATATTTTCGATCAAATCAAACAAAGTGATTCTAAATTCTGTATTCATTTAGGTGACATGGTAAACCCAGTGCCTGAATTACCCAGTTACGGTGCTGCAGCAGAAAACTTTCATTCAATCGCCTCAAGACTGACTATCCCTCTGCACTTAATGCCAGGCAACCATGATATAGGCGATAAACCGGTAACATGGATGCCTGCAGGAATGGTCAACAAAGAGCAAATTGATCTATACCGAGATCATTTTGGCCAAGATTTTTTTTCGTTCAATTATGAAAATTGTCACTTCGTTATTATTAATTCACCCCTAATCAATTCAGGGGACCCTAGAGAAGTGAAGCAGGCAAAATGGCTAGAGGCTGATTTGAAAGAAAATAGAAGCAAACGCATATTTTTATTTAGCCACTATCCTCTTTACGTTTCAAATCCAAAGGAACCAGAAAGTTATGATAATATAGACGAACCTGGGAGAAGCTGGCTAATTAACCTGATTGAGACTTACAAGCCCGAGGCGTTATTCACAGCGCATGTGCATAATTTTTGGTACGATGTTATCGGCGAAACGGAATATTATATTGTACCGTCTACATGTTTTGTTCGACACGACTATTCCGAAATGTATCGAATAGATGGCGGTAGTCAACAGGGTCGGAATGACACTGCGAAACTTGGGCACATTACGTTAGAGATATACGAAAAGGGACATGTCGCTCACTACCACCGCAGTTTTGCTGGATGCTTAGCTGACGGTCCAATCTCGGCTCCCCCGGTCGTAACACGGCCTCATGTAAAAACGGTGGACATCCAAAACATTTACATTGATATGCGGCACGCGTGGGCCGAGGAGTTGACAGTGTCGCCTTCCGGCGCGGTCGATGAATTTAGACGAAAAATAGCACGCAATGACTATCCTATAATGGCTGTATGGGAGATGGGAATTCGCGGTTTGCGTGTTCCCATCCAAGACCTGGAGGACGAAAAAACACGAAGACGAATGAGATTGATGAGAGACGTAGGGCATAATTTTCATGTCTACGTTTATGATATTCCTACAGTGGAACAAATCAGCTTGATCCGAGAAAACACCCACCTTATTTCTCAACTCGAAATTGTTATATCGTGGGATAAAATTAAAGAGTACACAAAGGTATTAAACGACCTAACCAATCATTTTCGTTTAAATATCATTTTATCGAGAGTGAATCGCAAGGACAGCGCAAAAACGTCCGGGGGCAAATTTAACCATCTAATAAGCCACGGCTTTAGTTTATCCGAGACGGGAGAACTAAGTAACTTCCTGTCTGATAATAAGCATCTGGTTTCTGGCGTGCAATTTACAATTACAAGGGGAGACTGCCCTTGGAAGGCTTCCGAACTGGTGCAAAAATTCGCAAACGCGACGGGATGCACACCTTATCTATACGTTAAGTCTACAGAAGCCAGTCCCGCTGAGCGCTTCGATGACGAAATTTCCAATACATTACGATTTGGCGACACCTGCTTGGCGGCTATCGGTAATAACGTAAACGTTATAATAGATACCTTTGATGACGCTGATCGGGGATATTTTACTAGAACTGGGCTTGTTGACAGACGCTTTAATCCGCGTGTGGCGAGTAATATAGTCTCAGAACTAATACAGCGATTAGGTATGGATGGTCCCTGGCAAGTGAAACAGGATAACAACACATACAGATTAATAAATAGCCAAAATAAAACTATACGGGTGGGGTTAGAAAAAAGTCTAAATTCGGGGGAAAAATTAATTAATCCCTTTACGGGACGCGAAGACAAAGCTCATGAACCTTCCGTCTATATAATTGAAGGTTAATGAAATTACCTGTATTGACTTTCAGCTCATTCACCTATTTAGGACGGTAATGTCTAAAATGAACTCCTGTTGAAGCCCATTAAAACAATCGACGCTGAATCCAGAACGCAACTTATAGATAGAGCAAAATTTTATGAAAATTTTTTTCACATGCATTGTCACTATATTTTTATCAACAGTGAGCACATCTGTTGCTCAAGAAAAGCCACCACTAATCGGCACCGGGTCTGCGCAATGCAGCAGTATGATAGATTTGATTGACAAGCAAAACTTGAATAAAGATGTTTATGAGCAATGGGTATTTGGTTTCATGTCATCCCTTGCACTGGTTCATAGCCAACCCGTTTTCGATCTAAGTAAACCGGAAGAAATCTGGCTAGCGGTAGAGACTATTTGCAAAAAAAACCCTGAACAACATGTATTTGAAGCCGCATCAGTCGTTTATCTTCAGCTATTGAAAATGCTCTCAAAGACAATGAAATAATCGCCCTAGAAGGCCCGCTGTCGCCCTACACAAACTATCAGCTAAAAATAAAGAAACAAGGCGAGTAAGCTAGGACGGCTGCCTATTATGTGCATCATCAAAATTGATAAAAGGTCCTACTGGAATTATCCCGTTCGGATTAATCGTTTTATGACTTCCATAGTAATGGTGTTTGATATGTTCTAAGTCCACCGTTTCTGAGACACCGGGTTGCTGATAAAGCTCTCTGGTGTAGCCCCAAAGATTTGGATAGTCACAAAGCCTTTTTTTGTTGCATTTAAAATGACCAACATACACAGCATCAAACCTGACCAATGTAGTAAATAACCGCCAATCCGCCTCGGTTATTTTATCGCCTAATAAAAAGCGAGTGATTGAAAGCCTTCGTTCTAATTCCTCAAGACACTCAAATAA
>PCAV01000140.1 GCA_002730675.1 Rhodospirillaceae bacterium
AAAGAACTAAATTGGGGTGGCAAGCAGCTCATTTTAGAAACAGGAAAGATAGCTAGACAGGCTGACGGAGCAGTGTTGGCTAGCCTAGGGGAAACAACTGTATTGTGTACCGCTGTGGGAGCAAAAAGCGCACGACCTGGTGCTGACTTCTTCCCTTTAACGGTAAACTATCAGGAAAAAACTTTTGCTGCTGGGAAAATACCTGGAGGATTCTTTAAGCGAGAAGGGCGGCCAACAGAAAAAGAAACACTTGTATCCCGCTTAATCGACAGGCCTATTCGACCGCTGTTTGCAAAAGGATTCCGAAATGAAACACAAGTAGTTTGCACCGTGCTTTCCCACGACATGGAAAACGACCCAGACATTGTCGCCATAGTTGGAGCCTCAGCGGCATTAACCATCTCTGGTCTGCCATTCTTAGGACCTATTAGCGGATGCCGAGTTGGATATATAGATGACAAATACATACTGAATCCCACCCAAGAGGAGACAAAAGGCTCAAAGCTTGATTTAGTTATGGCTGGAACCCGAGAGGGTGTTCTAATGGTAGAATCCGAGGCTTCTAGCTTACCGGAGGATGTGATGCTGGGTGCAGTAATGTTTGGACATGATTCAAACCAGATAGTTATCGATGCGATAATCGAGCTCGCTGAAGCTTGCGCAAAAGAGCCTCGAGCTATTGCACCAGAGGCACCAGAGGTACAACTCGTCAAAGACAAACTTCACGAAGCTATCCGAGAGGATCTCCAAGCAGCCTACAAAGTAGCGGACAAAGTGGATCGTCAAGAGCTAGTCATGGCGGCAAAAGAAAAAGGATTAGCACTTCTAGAAACAGAAGATGAGTTAAACGTTGCTAGTGATGTTTTAAAGACTATGGAAGCCGATATTGTCCGAGGTTCTATTCTGGACACTGGCAAACGGATTGATGGTCGAGATACGAAAACTGTTCGACCTATTGAATCAGAAGTTGGCGTCCTTCCAAGAGCACATGGCTCTGCTTTGTTTACCAGAGGAGAGACACAAGCGCTTGTCGTTACAACTCTTGGAACGGGGCAAGACGAACAAATCATTGACGCCTTGGAGGGGGAGTACCGTGAAAATTTTATGCTCCATTATAACTTCCCACCATACTCTGTTGGCGAAGCTGGTCGCATGGGCGGGGCGGGGCGGCGAGAAATTGGCCATGGAAAGTTAGCTTGGAGAGCGATAAAGCCCTTGCTTCCAAGTAAGGATGACTTTCCATACACTATCCGTGTGGTTTCTGAGATAACAGAATCAAATGGATCTTCTTCGATGGCAACAGTATGCGGAACTTCAATGTCTATGATGGACTCTGGAGTTCCACTGGAGCAGCCATGTGCTGGGATTGCAATGGGTTTAATTAAGGAGGGCGACCGTTTCGCAGTTTTATCTGACATCCTAGGTGATGAGGATCACCTCGGTGATATGGACTTTAAAGTAGCGGGGACATCTACTGGCATTACCTCTTTACAGATGGACATTAAAATAACTTCTATAACAGAAGAGATCATGAAGGTAGCATTAGAGCAAGCTCGTGAGGGACGACTACATATTTTAGCTGAAATGGATAAAGCAATAGGACAGGGACGTGAAACAGTTTCTGACAATGCCCCTAGAGTCACGACATTCTCAATAAATAAGGAAAAAATACGAGACGTTATTGGACCTGGCGGAAAAGTTATCCGAGAAATTTGTGAGTCTACTGGGGCTAAAATAGATATTGATGATGATGGAACCATCAAGGTTGCAGCCGTCGACAACGAGGCAGGTCAGGCCGCTATAGATTGGGTCAAATCAATTGTGGCCGAGCCAGAACTCGGTGTGATCTATACCGGTAAAGTTGTTAAAACAGTAGATTTTGGGGCATTCGTAAACTTTTTGGGTCCAAGAGACGGGTTAGTGCACATAAGCGAACTCCTACCAGGTAGGGTCAATAAAACAACAGATGTTGTGAAGGTTGACGATGAAGTTAAAGTTAAGGTAATTGGGTTTGATGACCGAGGTAAAGTCAAACTCAGCATGAGGCTCGTCGATCAAGAAACCGGCGCTGCTATCGAGCCTGAGGAATAAAACAGCGAAGACAGCGAAACTCTGCATGCCACACTTCATTTTGAAGAAATTTTTAATATAATATAATGGAGCAGTATTTACATCTACCAAGGCTAATTGCCCACCGAGGGGCTAAAAACAGTGCTCCCGAAAACACGTTGGCTGCGATTAACGAAGCAGCAAGGTGTAGCGCCGGTTGGGTGGAATTAGACGTTCAATTGACGAAAGACGGCGTACCAGTTTTACTTCATGACAGAAGCCTGGATAGAACGACCAATGGATCGGGCGAGATAAAAAACATTGACTCTAGTTCTCTAGCTTCATTAGACGCAGGCTATTGGTTTGATGCAAAATATAAAGGGGAGAACGTTCCGCTACTGCTTGACGCTCTCGATTTGTGCCAAAAATTAAACCTCGGTGTCAATCTTGAAATTAAGGCCTATGGCACTTCAATACATAATACTGTTGTTCGTACTCTCTCGGTTGTAAATGAGTTTGGGAGTGAATTTGAAGAAAAACTTTTATTTTCTAGCTTTGATACTAAAGTATTGAGCACTCTCAAAAGTTTATCCCCAAATTTTCCAAGAGGTTTGATAGTTAAAAAATTCCATGGTGATCTGGCGGCAGATTTATCGTCGAATGCTTGTTTTTCGATCCACCCCGCCATCTCTTTTCTAAAGAACCGCGCAAATATAAAGAAGGTACTCAGCTTCGATGTTCCCATAATACCCTATACTGTGAATGATCTTGATACAGCCAAACGTTTAGCTGAGTTAAATATCAACACATTCATAACCGACGAGCCAAAAATTTTTTGATTGAACTGATTTTTTTAAGATACAGGTTTTGGTATTCCAACAATTCTCATTCCACCATCGACATAATGAACCTCACCGGTAACTCCACTAGATAGGCTACTAGCAAGAAAAATGCCGGCATCACCTACCTCTTTATTCTCAATATTTCTCGCGAGCGGAGAGTTTTGTTCCGAGTAACGATACACGTACCTCGCGTCAGCAATTGCAGACCCCGCCAACGTTCTCATTGGTCCTGGGGACAACGCATTTACTCTTATTCCACGCGGGCCTAAGTCGGCCGCCAGATATCGCACGCTGGCTTCAAGTGCCGCTTTAGCTACTCCCATAACGTTATAATTTGGGATGGTCTTTACTGAACCTAAATAACTTAATGTTATCAAACTTCCTCCCGTTCCCATAAGAGCCGTCGCCCTGCGAGCAACATTTGTGAAAGAAAAGCAGGATATGTCCATTGTCTCTAGAAAATTTTCTCTAGTGGTGTCGGCGTATCTGCCTTTAAGTTCATTTTTATCCGAATAAGCAATGGCGTGAACGACAAAGTCTAAGTGACCCCAAGCCTGTTTGATTTTAGAAAACACCGAATCAAGATCGGTATCATTAGCCACATCACATTCCAATGTGAAGTCAGATCCCACCGAAGCTGCTAGAGGATTAACCCTCTTAGATATAGCATCATTCTGGTAAGTGAAGGCTAACTGTGCTCCTTCTCTCGCCAAAGCCGAAGCCACACTCCAAGCAATAGACCGCTCGTTGGCGACACCCATAATCAGGCCGCGTCGACCCGCCATCAAATCACCTTTAGGTGTAGTTCCGATCATTTTTTTTGCTAATCTCCAGGTTACACAAAGGTCAAATGATTCTTCTTTAGCTATCTACTGCCTTATAAACTAAAACTGCATTTGTCCCTCCAAAACCAAAACTGTTGGACAAAGCTATATTTATATCGATGTCATCTTTCAGATCTCGAAGAATGGGCAATCCAACAGCACCAGGATCAAGGTTTTCAATGTTTGCCGAAGCTGTTAAGAATCTATTTCTCATCATTAGAAGAGTGTAAATAGACTCATGCACACCCGCGGCTCCTTGGGAGTGGCCACTTAACGATTTTGTTGAGCTTATATTGGGAACTGCGTCTGCTGTGCCAAAAACTTCTAAAATTGCTTCTAATTCTTTGGTATCACCTATCGGAGTGCTCGTTCCGTGAGTATTGATGTAATCGACTGGCTCCTTGACCCCACTAAGGGCCATTTTCATGCATCTTATAGCGCCTTCGCCTGAAGGTTGAACCATGTCTACACCATCTGAAGTTGCACCATAACCAATAATTTCGGCGTAAATACTAGCTCCTCTAGCTTTGGCATGCTCGAACTCCTCAAGAACTAAGACACCGCCGCCCCCAGAAATAACAAATCCATCACGATCCAGATCATATGCCCGAGAGGCGGAGGTGGGGTGCTCGTTGTATTTAGATGAAAGTGCCCCCATTGCATCGAATAAAACGGAGAGTGTCCAGTGTAATTCCTCGCCCCCACCAGCAAATATTATATCTTGTTTACCCAGTTGAATAGTTTCAAAAGCATTACCTATGCAGTGTGCACTAGTCGAACAGGCTGAGCTTATTGAATAGCTGAGCCCCTTGATCTGGAAAGAAGTAGCCAAAGTTGCGGAGACGGTACTGGACATTACCCGGGGGACCATATAGGGGCCAACTCGCCTTGGCCCTTTATTACGGGCTAAGTCGAAAGCAGTCATCATATTTGAAGTTGACGGGCCACCAGAGCCTATAATCAAGCCTGTTTTATCATTACTGACTTGGGCTTTTTCAAGTCCCGAGTCTTCAATGGCTTGTTGCATAGCAATATAGGCGTATGCTGCGCCATCCCCCATGAAGCGAAGCACCTTCCTGTCTACGTACTCTGAAGGATCGAGTTTAATCGAGCCATGAATATGACTCCGAAAACCCATTTCGTTATACTCGTCACAGAATGTTATTCCAGAAGTACCATTTCTCAATGACGTTGCAACTTCCTCGATGTTATTTCCAAGACTTGAGACAATTCCCAACCCGGTCACGACTACTCTGCGCATTAAATCGTAGCCTCAACACTGATATTGTTAGAGAATAAACCAACCTTAATATCTTTTGCCTCAAAAACGGTCTCGCCGTCACACAGAACCCGCCCATCTGCAATTCCCATAAATAATCGACGCATTATGACCCTTTTTAGATCAAGTTGAAATTTAAGAAGTTTTGCTGTTGGGAGCACCTGACCACTGAATTTTACTTCACCTACAGATATTGCCCTGCCAGAGCCAGGGCCGCCCAGCCATCCTAGTGTAAAACCTAATAATTGCCATAAACCATCCATCCCAAGGCAACCAGGCATAACTGGGTCACTCTCGAAATGACACTTGAAAAACCATAGATCCGGTTTCACATCGAATTCTGCCTCGACTTCTCCCTTTCCATTGGCCCCGCCCTCCTCAGAAATTCGGGTAATTCTGTCAAACATCAGCATTGGTGGTAGAGGTAATCTTGCATTGCCTGGTCCAAACAGCCGGCCTTTGGCACATTCTATAAGGTCGTCATAGTTAAAACTGAATTTGCGTTCTGAACTCACTTTATTCCATATCCCCTCTGCTCTGCCGATGAGAAGTAACACGCAATTAGACATTAAATGGTGCGCCGTAATAGGGCTACAATATTGGACTCTAATATATTTGCTAAATATACTATAGCATCTAATCTCAAAAACTGAATAAAATATAACCCAAAAAACAATTGAAATATTTTTTTATAACTCTGGTTTATTTGCCAACGCAGTTCTTAACCTCGCTTACACTAGGGCGAGATCGAGAGATAGGCCCAATATAGGTGTGAAAACTGGTGCTGAATTGCCCTGAGTCGATAGAATTGCTGTAAAAAGCTGCACTACAGCCGGCAAAACAAAAAAACTTCAAGCTTCTCATCTATTGACTATCCCGAATATGGACATGGTGCCAAAATCCAAGGTAAGACAAGAGAGGCTTTGTTGAAAGATTTTAATTAAGTGGGCACGACTCGTATCAATATGTAGCTGTTTAGTCGTTGGCATCCACGCCCCATATACTTTGCCGATCAATCCAACCTTCGTATGATCCACCTTCGACTAAACACCAAGCCCCAGAGCATTTTTCAAGGCGCAGAATTACGCCAGGTTCTAGCAAAGCTACTGTTTTTGCTGTTTCTTGTGGTTCTCTCTTTAACTGTTGTATCCCACCAATGACTACTGCACGCCTGCGCCCAGAGAGCATACGCTGATGAACCCACCCTTCTATTCCTTCAAAGTCCCTTATTTTTCGCCATGTGTCAGACTCAGCCACAATTTGAACCGGTAAGGTTTTTCTTTGGAAGACCCATTTTATTGGATACCTTGTACCTGGCCCAGCCCGCACATTCACTTTTGAAGAATTCATTGAAACAAAACGGGGAACATGTAGTCCAGTTTCTTTACCCAAATCCGCCTTCGCTATTACAGGCATAGCAATAAGTAAAATACACAAGAAGCATTTTGTTATTGCATACCGCATATGGATAATCTCTTTTTTTAGTTAGGGTATATCTTTAATGCTAGGAGCATCACCACATAATACGCAATCTAAACGTCTTTTATATCGTATTTTTCTGAACTGCATATTCATAGCATCAAAAATTAATAACTTCCCCGACATGGTCTCACCCAAACCAATGATCTCTTTTAAAACCTCGGTTGCCTGGAGTGTACCCATAACGCCTGCAACAGAACCAAGTATCCCAACATCCTCACACCTATTACTGCTATTTGCCGGTGGAGCGGTTGGAAAAAGGCATCTATAACACGGTTCATCTCTTTTGCTTTTCAAGCCTGATCGAAATGTAGTTAATTGTCCTTCAAAACGAAGAAGAGCGCCAGAAACCACAATTTTGCCATTTAAATGAGCTGCGTCATTAATGAGATATCTCGTTTCAAAATTATCACTGCCGTCTACGATCAGATCGTACCTTCTAATTGTTTTTTGAATATTTGCAGCAGTGAGGCGCTGTTTATATGTCCTGACGTTTATAGTGGGATTTATCCGAGATAGCGTTTCCCGAGCGGATTCAACCTTTGACACACCAATTTTCGATGTTGCATGAATGATTTGGCGTTGCAAGTTAGATAAGTCAACAACGTCATCATCTATTATGCCAATTGTCCCGATACCAGCGGCTGCTAGATAAACTGCTACTGGAGACCCGAGGCCACCTGCGCCCACACATAAAACCTTAGCCGAGAGAAGCTTGTCTTGACCTTCTTCACCTACCTCATCAAGTATCAAGTGCCTTGCATAACGCTGAAACTGCTCCTCACTAAGTTCCTTCATTACGACACACTATTCTCTGAACTTTTAGACAGCCCGGTTGATCCATAACCCCCTAAACCACGGTCACTTTTATCTAGTGCTTTTACTTCCTGAAATTTTACTTGCTCTATCTTGGTGAAGACCATTTGCGCTATTCTATCACCTCTTTCAAAGAAAAACGTTTTACTTCCTTGATTAATTAAAAGCACCGAAACTTCACCTCTATAGTCGGAGTCAATAGTGCCCGGCGAGTTTAAAACCGTAACACCATATTTTAATGCTAGCCCTGACCGTGATCGAATCTGTCCCTCGTAATTGCGCGGAATAGAAAAAGCAAAACCAGTTGGTATTAAAAGTCGCGCACCGGGATCAATTGAGGCAGAACCCTCAATAGCAGCAGGAAGGTCAATGCCTGCACTTCCGTCCGTCTGATATTTGGGTAGGGGTATGCCCTCTGAATGCGGCAATCGTTTTATATTAAATATACTACCCAAGCTTAGACGCGACCGATTTCATCAATTATCTTTTTTGCCAAATATCTCGCAACATCCTCTTTTTTCATAATGGGCCACTCCTCGGTCTCTTTTTTTGAAATAAAGTGGATAGCGTTATTATCTCCTCCAAAGGTTTGAGTGCCGATCGCAACATCATTTGCCAAGATCCAGTCGCAATTTTTTTCTTTTCGCTTCCGTATTCCGTTGTTGAGAATATCTTCAGTCTCAGCAGCAAAACCAATTACTAAGTCTGGCCTATTGTTGTCAGCGTTGGATAACGTTTTCAAAATATCGGGATTCTGGCTTAGACGTAAATTCTCTTGGTTGATATTTTTTTGTTTTTTAATCTTTTGATCGGATGTTTTTGCTACTTTCCAATCCGCTACTGCAGCAGCGCAAACAGCTATATCAACGGGGAGGGACTCCATGCAATGGGTCAGCATCTCGTCTGCCGTCTCAATCTTTAGGACCCGCATGCCACCTGGAACAGGAAGATTAGTTGGCCCCGTGACTAACGTCGTTTCTGCACCAGCTGCAACAAGGGCTTCTGCGATAGAATACCCTTGCTTGCCAGAGGATCTATTAGCAATAAAGCGAACAGGATCAATTGGCTCACGTGTGGGGCCTGCCGTTACTAAAGCCGTTTTACCCAAGAGAGGTCGATCCGTTTTTAATATTGATTTGATAGCATTAACAATTTCTGTTGGCTCAGACATCCGCCCCAAACCATACTCTCCGCACGCCATTTCACCCTCATTTGGACCAATAAATCTAATATTCCGATCCTTTAAGGTGCTTATATTTTCCTGAGTTGCCATATGATCCCACATCCGAACATTCATCGCTGGGGCGACAATAACGGGCTTATCCGTTGCCAACACAACAGTTGAGGCTAAGTCATCACAGATTCCTAAACGCATCTTCGCTAAAAAATTAGCGGTTGCCGGAGCAACTACAATTAGATCAGAGTTACGTGACAACTGAATATGCCCCATTTCAGATTCATCAGTAAGAGAAAATATGTCAGAATAAACCCTGTCCTCAGTCAACGCCTGCAAACTTAGAGGAGTAACAAACTCAGCCGCAGATTTCGTCAATATTGCTCTAACTTCTCCACCAGCAGAACGGATTTGGCGGACCAAATCCAATGATTTAAAAGCCGCAATACCGCCCGTGACTATCAGGAGAATCCGCTTCCCTTTCAGCAATTTCGTCCCTCCTAAAGTAACGTCTTAACCAAGAATAAATATATGTATTCGTAAGACAATGAAACAATTTAAGCTTGCTGTAGCGAGCGATACTCTACGGTAGTATTGATACGCCCCCAATACGGCAACTTTATCTTTTTTCTTGTCCTATTTGCCAAAATACTCTCGAATGACCAAGCGTTCCTCCACCTCAGTCACATGCAACAATCTTTGTGTCCACTTCCAATATCTCAACCGGTTTCGGTATTTATTCATCCCTCAGTCATTACTCACCGGTAGCAATTAAGTCTTTTATCCATTAATAAATCAACCGTCAAATAGAGTCCTGCGATCTCCATGCAGCATAATAGTAAAATTTTTTCTCACGCTCGAGTATAAAAAGATGCAAAAAATTCCACTTTTAGCACTGCTTTCTGCCTAAAGACGACGTCCAAACTTTAATGCAAGGGTTCTTTAAGGCAGTTAGTTTCGAACGGCTTTTTTATCAGCGTGGTGCAATTAACTATAAAAAAATGCATTAAAAGTGGTTAAGAATTACAGCACAATTC
>PCAV01000141.1 GCA_002730675.1 Rhodospirillaceae bacterium
CAAGACCTAAAATTATTCACTGGGCAGACGATACCACTCCAATGCTGATAACATTTTGAGTTAAAAATGCACTTTTGCGCACTGATAACAAAAAATAATTTTGGACCGCTGGCAATGCCTGAACGTGGGTAAAAGAGAAAATAGCAATAAAAAAGAAAATGTATGGGACTTTCTAAGGCCAGCAATATGCGAGCCTTTCAACGGTAGCCTGATGGTCGTGGTATCAGGTAAGGTAATTGTGAAAACAGACAGAGGTTTCCGTTCCCTGGAAACATCGCACCCACCAATTAAATATATTCCTCCAGATGAAATAAATTTGGATGCTCTACTATGTAATAAACGCGCCACACTCTGCGAATGGAAAGGAAAGGCGTCTTATTTTAATTTTAAGGTAAGCAATCGTAATATAACGGATATTGCATGGACATATACCTACCCAACTCCGAGATTTAGAAAAATTAAGAATTATTTGAGTTTTTACGCGTCAAAGGTAGATGCTCGTTATGTAAACGGTGAAAAGGTTTTTGCCCAGAACGGAGACTTCTACGGAGGTTGGATAAAAAAAGCTTGGCCGTGCCATTTAAAGGAGGAGAAGGACCGGCTGATTAGTAACACAAAATAAAGTTTTAAGAAGATGGTAGGTATTGTGTTTATGAAAATCCTTGAAGTTATTTCTTAAAACGCGAAGTTGGCACCGTATTTGTTTTTTGTATCGACACAAGATGTCCCGTTAACGTGCCAAATGCTGTTTCAATTTTTAAACCTACGGGAAGGAATGGCCCATCCTTTAATGGCCGACCGATGTATACGAGTTTTTCTCCAGAGGTCGCTGCATATTTACTTTTCTCGCGTTTATGCCCGCCGAGCATATTAATATTAATCTTACAAACAAGCGCCTTTCCCTGAAAAACGGAAAACGGCGTTTGCTTGAGGGTTGTCTCTCCTCTGTCCGCAAGGGTCAAGTCGTACCTGCGACGTCCATCGAAAACTGGAAGTTTCGCGCTACAGCCCATGTCACGTTCAAGTCTTCGGTTTATTTGTACAACGGCTGTTAGTGGGTCAATGGTTTCTTTGACCAGCCCCCTCGGGATTGGAAAAACTTCTGAAAGGTCTGGGGGGGGATGAATCTCACTTGAGTTTAGTTGTCCGCTGCTTTCATATGATAGAACTGTTTTCCGGACATTCCCGGCTCTTTTGCCAACGTTTTGATGGAGCCTAGGGACTGAACGCCCTTCTAGAAAGTTCCCTTCAGATATGGCTTGCCCACTCCATTCAAAAAATATATTCAAGAGTCCGTCGGTCTTTGACTCAGAAACGACTTTATAGCGCCTGAGTTTTAATTTGATTGTGGTGTTGGCTTGTAGAATAGTAAAACCGCCAAAGTAGAACGTATAATCTGCCACAATAGTTTTAGACTTAGCTTCGCGAAACATAACCGAAGATAAAACAATCAGAATTGGTATGGCTATAAAATGTCTAGTTTTAACCACTTTTGTTTAACCGGATTATGGAGTTATTTTTCCTGCTTGCGCCATTGGGAATTGAGTAGTTCTTTTACAGCGTCAGAAAGTAAAGCCTTAGGCTCCTCGCTGCAGAAACTTAAGATTTTGTACCAAATTACGTCCTCGCGGGGTGCTATATCATTGGGAAGAGGGCCTTTCATACTGGTCTTTTGTTTCAACCCTAATCGAATATATTCGCCAAAATAATTGGTGGCAGTTATCCATCCTTGCGCCCAGTTTTGATAAAACTTTCTCAAACCCTTATCTTCTGGATTTTTCAAAACAACACGACAAGAGATCTCGCCCGCGCCGAGTATCGTATAATTTTTTTCGCCGCCGTGTGCAGCAACGGCCGGTAGTACAATTACTGCAAATAATGCAATTAAGGCATGCTTCGTTATGCGTTTTCTTCGTTTATAGTGGGACATTGGCTGGATAATCCTAAATGTGGATATTTGGGTTTGATAATTCATTTGAGAACGTAATTGAGTACAACTCAATATTAAGAAAAAAAATTTGTGGTAGATACCTTTTTCTAATTTTAAAAATTTAATTCACCCTGGAGTTTATTCTTTGAGCTTATTTGTGTTCCTCTAGTGGTCTGCTTCCGTTTTCTGCTTCCATGTTTAACGTAAACTTCCCTCGCAATCTCCTTATGCTCGGGTTTTCTTTTAACTGCGTAAAGCTTCTTAGAGGCTGTTTCTCTTGTTGTCTTTTCGTCGACGATGGGAGGCGGATATCCTTTTGGTTTATGAGTACAGAGCCATGGCGTATGGATAAAGTCATTATCGATATCTTTCAATTCTGGGACCCATTGACGAACGAAGGATCCTTTAGCGTCTTGATCCAATCCTTGTTTTATCGGATTGTAAATCCGAATTGTATTTATGCCCGTGGTACCAGACTGCATTTGAGTCTGGCTGTAATGAATGCCGGGTTCGTAATCTGTGAAAAGTCCTGCAAGGTGAACTGATGGTTCGCGCCAATGTAACCATAAGTGTTGGCTTGAAAAGCTAATTAAAAGTGCACGCATTCTGAAATTAAGCCAACCAGTAGCAGTCAAAAAACGCATGCAGGCGTCGATCATAGGATATCCGGTGTGCCCACATTTCCACGCCTCAAAGTAAGTTGGATTGAAACAGTGCTCGCGTAATCCATTGTAACAGGAATTCATATTTCTAAATTCAATTTCGGGCTCTGACTCTAATTTTTGAATAAAGTGGCAATGCCAACGGAGGCGACTGGAAAAAGATTTTAAGGACTGGCTCCAGTCTTTTTTTAGGTCAGTTGAGATGTGTTGCAAGTCTTGTAGTCTGTTTTTAGTAGCTTGGTATACCTCCTTCACTGAGATAGTCCCGAAAGCAATATGGGGAGATAAACGCGAACAGCTATCAGTGGCGGTAAGAGGAGAAGACATTTCGCTTCTATATTTTTCTCCTCTTGAGTTCAAAAAGCTGTTTAAGAGTTTTTTAGCTTCTATCCTGCCACCCCTAGGAGCTCCATAAAGTTCATCATGATCAAGCTTTAGTTCGTAATTAGTAGGCATCGGGTCTGTTTGTTCGTTAACGAACATTATGTCAGTTGGTTTTTGAAATGCAGGCTTATTCATGCAAGAGTACCAATTTGCTGACCAACCATTGCGGGAAGATAAACCACGTATTACACCATGCTGTGTTTTTTCAATCCAATGGACACGGTTTTTCCTTGCCCATGCTCTCACTTCAATATCGCGTATGAAGGTCCAACCGTTCCAAGTTTCTTGGTGAGAGTACAGTCTGTCAAAACTATGTTTCTCTTTCAATTCGGTTAAAATTTGTACGACGTCTCCAACCTTTATAATAAGTCTGGCGCCGTAACTCTTCAGTGAACGATCCAAATCATCTAAGCACTGTTTTAAAAAGTTATAGTGTCTACCAGTTAGATCAGGCTGTAGCCACAATTGTTTTTCTATTATATAGATGGGGAGGATTGGACCGTTTCGAGCCGCCTCCAAAAAACTTTCGTTATCTTCTAACCTCAAATCACGCTTGAACCAGACAATGTTCATTTGATGGGTTGCCCTAAATCTTCGTTCGCTCTGTACAACGTTTTTTTTTATAATATTTAAAAGGTGTGGCGGTTCTTTCATTTTTCAATAAGTGCAGGTACTTTTATCCACAATCATTGGATTGAGTGGAGATAGTTTTGAATGAACTATCCTAATCTTTCTAAGGCGTTAAAGTTTCAAAAATAGAAGTAAGTTTGTCTGAGGAAGGGATAGTAAATCATGCAAGTTAAAAAATATTTGCCAGCGACTATATCTGGTAGAGAATTAATAATGGAGGGAACAGATATGAGGGTTCAGGTCCTCACACTTGACGAAGGCGAGTCAATACCCTGGCATTTTCACAGCGAAATAACCGATTACTTCGTCTGTTTAGAAGGAACCCTTGTCGTTGAAACGAAAGCACCAAGTAATACACATCTGCTTGATGTTGGAGAACGCTGTTCAGTTTCACCTATGAATGCACATTACGTTCATGGTCTCGAAATGAGTAAGGCAAAATTCTTGATCCTCCAGGGTGTGGGTGTTTACGACAACATACCGGTTGGGGCACATAAGGTATAGTGTAATCACGAAATTCAGGAATAAGATGATAAAGACCAAAGCAATTGATATATCTGCGCCTTTTAAAAGAAGCGATTATAAAGTTAAACCCGAATGGATTGACCACAACGGCCATATGAATGTTACCTTTTATCTAGAGGCATTTGACCATAATATCGGTGATTTTTTTCGTTCGATGGGACTTACGAAGGAGTATAGGCACAGGGAGGGTGTCGCAACATATTGCGGTGATTTTCATATTCATTATATCCGGGAATTATTTGAAGGAATTCGTATTGAGATTACCTGTCAATTGGTGGATTTCGATGAAAAGCGTATTCACTTGTGTCAGTCAATGTTCAATGCGGAAGAGGGCTATCTGGCGGCCGAAGCAGAAGTCATTTATTTGCATGTCGACGCGCAGGCACGGAAAGTTGCTCCGATGAAATCCGATTTATTTGACAGGATGCAAGTTGTTTACGAGGCACATAAAAAGCTTGGACAGCCCGGGCAGAAAGGAAGAACTATATCAATTAAAAAGCGAGTTTAGTTAATCCTTTGCAGAGCATCCTGTGTTTGATAATGCGGTTTAGATTGCCCCTTTCTATCAACTAAAACAAATACAATTTTTTCAATTTGGATAAGTATTGTATCATTGCCTTTCTTCCTTATGATGCACTTCGATGTTATGGTCGTGCGACCCGTACCAATGTAAATGATATCTCTAATACGTACGGCTAATAAAAACTCTATATTTGAGGTATAAGGCGTAACCACTAAGTCGTCTTTAATTGACAAGCGTTAAAAATAAAAGCCTCTTCTTCAATCCATGAAAGTTGACTTCCTCCAAACAAAGATCCGCTTGAATTTCAGTCCTTGGCCGCAACCACCTTTTTAGTAAAAATTTCATTTTAATTTCATTTTCGGATCGGGGAGATAGCCAATGATTTCCAAATTATATGCCAAGTTAATTTTATTAAGGAATGAGGGAAATGTTCTCAGTTTTCTACAAAAAGAGCTTCGTTGTTGACTGAAAGTTAGGCAATACATTCAATAAGTGTTTAAAAAGTAATCCTCGCGTTAAACCTCAAGTTGATGGCTTCTAATATCTCTCCAATAAGTGATCTGTAATTGGTTCAGTCCCGTAACACTATCGCGTTTCAAACGGCGTTTATAACTCCGATTTAAACTTTTCAAGGCCAATGCAACTGATTACGTAATAGTTCGTTAGTTTCTTAGAATAATGATGGAGATGCCTTTGTCTGTATTAAAACGACACTTCGACAACAGAAACGATCTAATAGCGTATGTCAAAGAGCTTGCCCCGTGGGCCGAAGGAGATGCATCTAAAATTCTTGGCGGGCAACGAGAATGTAAAAAAAGACTGACGGCGCTCGACGCAATAAAATATGGTAAAACGCGAAACTATGGGAACGGATCGGTTTCGATGCTTTCCCCTTACATTAGTCATGGGGTTATAACCTTAAATGAGGTTAGAAACCATGTTGTCAAAGATAGTAATGATCAGAAATCGATTGAGACGTTTATAAGAGAGTTGGGGTGGAGAGATTTCTGGTCACGATTTGCTGAAAACAATAAGTGTTTTTTGTGGAATGATGTTGAAGATTACAAGACCGGATACGCAAGTGATGATTATCAGGAGGAAGTACCTGAGGATATTTTGGTCGGTGACACCGGTATTGCTTGTATTGATGCCTTTATAGGAGATCTCGTCAATACCGGGTACGTTCATAATCATGCAAGGATGTACTTGGCCAGTTATATAGTCCACTTCCGTCAGGTTAAATGGCAGGCTGGGGCTCGCTGGTTTTTAAGTCACTTGTTGGATGGAGATGTTGCCAGCAACAACTTTTCCTGGCAGTGGATTGCGAGCACTTTTAGTAATAAACCCTATTTTTTTAATCTTGAAAATGTTGATAGGTATTTTAATGGAATCGTTGACACAACCCCATCAAGAAACCGTGTTTTAGATGCAAGCTATCCAACACTACACAATCGTTTATTTCCCAACTTGGAACTTCAAAATGGCTAACAAACTCCTTTTGATCCACGAGAAAGCGTTGCGTTTTGGTTTGGACCTCCGTGGCAAAAGTGAGAGTTTTAGGGCAATCCATATATGGGACGACGAATATTATCGTATGCAAAAATACTCACTCAAGCGGCTAGTTTTTATATATGAGACGCTCTTAGAACTTCCTTTAGAAATAATACACGGAAATACACTGGATATTTTGATGGAGCAAAACCTTGACCACATAGTTATTCCTTATTCCGGCGATGAAGCGTTGAAGAACCTTTTCTCAGAGATAGAGAAAATCAAAACGGTTCACTATTTATCTGAGGCATGTTTCGTAAACCTGGACAGGACAGTTGAGTTTAAAAGATTTTTTAAATATTGGAACCAAGCGAAGAAGACGGCATTTCTAAACAACGGTGATCGGTGTGCCTAAAGGGATAAAAAAATCTAATCTCCCAAACAAAACCTGCCCTGCTTGCGGAAAACCTTTTTCTTGGCGAAAAAAGTGGGAGAAGGTTTGGGATGATGTCAAGTTCTGTTCAAGACGGTGCCGTATCCTTTCAAAGTCATATTAGCAAATTATTTAATGATATCTCTCGAGCCCTAAGCTCTTCAACTCGGGTATTGCGCTCAATTTTTATCGTATCTAAAGTGCTCACCATGAGGAAAATTATTACAGCGTTACTCTCGACTGTCGTATTATCTTATTTACTGGCTGCTGGTTATAATGACGCAAAAGCCACTTGTTCAGCCAGTCAACGAGCGACAACGATTCCAGGGTGTTTGTCTTTGGCAAAGTCGGGCAATGCCCAAGCACAATTTGACATGAGCACTAGATATTTCACGGGTACGGAAGGCGTAAAACGAGACGTAGTCTTAGCCTATATGTGGGCGAAAGTTTGTGCGCAAAAAGAGCAAGTAACGTGTGGCAAGTTGATAAATATCCTCGAGATGAATATGTCCAAAATTGACATCGCTGCGGCAAAAGAAATGGCATCAAAATGCCTCCAATCAAACCTTATGGAATGTGACTAAACATTAGATTTTAA
>PCAV01000142.1 GCA_002730675.1 Rhodospirillaceae bacterium
CGGTGAAAACCTACCCCTGCGTTGTTAACCAAAATATCTATCGTGCCAAAATTTTCTATAGTTGCCTCAACTTGACTGTTGCAATCTACTGGGTTTGATACATCAGCTTTGATCGCAAAAGCATTACCGTTATTTTTTAAAATCGTGTTTGCTGTTTTCTCTGCCCCCGTCAGATTTTTATCCGCACAAACGACTTTGGCACCAGTTTTTGCAAAACCAATGGCGATTGCCTCACCAATTCCACTACCAGCTCCCGTGACAAGTGCCACCTGATCATTAAGTTTCATCATGTTCCGCCTTTCTTTTTATTACTATGCAAGGGGTGTTTTCCACTTCAGCTCTGCGCAAGCGCGTTGAATGCGTTCGCATGCTTCGGTTAACTCATCGATGCTGGAGGCATAAGAGATCCTGAAATATGGAGATACCCCGTAGGCTCCGCCATGGACTGTTGCCACATTATGAAACTCGAGTAGAAATTTTACAAAGTCGTGGTCCGTCTCTATTTGCTTGCCTTGTGGTGTTGTTTTACCGATCACCCCTTTGCAAGAAGGATATACGTAAAATGCTCCATTTGGGGTCGGACAATTCAAACCATCTGACTGGTTAATCATAGAAACGACTAAATCTCGGCGTTCCTGAAAAGACTTTGATCTTGAAACGATGAAGTCTTGAGGTCCAGTCAACGCAGCGATAGCCGCAGCTTGACTGATGGAAGATGCACCTGAAGTAACGAGAGATTGTAATTTAGTCATCTCTTTAACCATAGCAGCAGGAGCAGCGGCATAACCTACCCGCCATCCAGTCATGGCATATGATTTTGAAACGCCATTTGCAATTACTGTGCGTGCCTTTAATTCGGGAGCGACATTAACGATTGTTTTGAATTTGGCATTGTCGAAGAGGATATGCTCATAAATGTCGTCTGTTAAAATCTTCACGTTTGGATACTTGGCTAGTACATCAGCAAGTGCTTGCAATTCTTGTTCTGTATATACTGCTCCTGTTGGATTATTCGGGGAGTTAAGCAATAACCATTGAGTTTTTTCTGTAATTGCTGCTTCTAATTGGTGAGGGCTAAGCTTAAAACCATCTTCTTCGGTACAGGGTATGATTACCGGTTTAGCTTCCGCAAATTTTATCATATCCATGTAGGCAACATAAAATGGTGCCGGCATTATAACTTCGCCGCCTACTTCTGTTCCTGCCACAAAGGCGTTATAGATTACTTGTTTAGAACCGTTCCCTATAATTATTTCATCGCGTCCATAAAATAGATTATTTTCACGTTTGAATTTTTCAGCTACCACATCTTTGAGCTCATTACTCCCACTAATGGTTGTATACTTGGTCTCCCCTCTATTGGCTGCTTGCATTGCAGCTTCGATAATATGTGGGGGGGTTGGAAAGTCAGGTTGTCCGGAGCTAAGCGCAATAACATCCCTTCCTTTAAGCTTCATTTCTCTCGCTTTTTGCGACATCATTGCACTGGCGGATGTTTCTATCTGGTTCATACGACTGGCAAATTGCATGGTCCTACTTTCAATTGCGGTCTAAGTTGGTTGAAAAATAGCATAGTTTGTGGCCCACAGCACTAGTTAGAGTTTGAAACATCTTCCATCTAGCATTTTTTTATGGTTCAGAACTAATTTCGGAATTATTTGCTCGCTGTATGAACGTTAAGAAAATAATCCGAAAATTTTGATACCTTGAGCAAGGTTAAACGCAGTGATTCCATTTACCTTGAGGGCTCCTCCTAGCCTCATTCCCATTTGTTAGGGAAGTCAATTTCAACAGCTTTTTGATGTTCAATCACCCATTTAGTTGCGTGATAGGACTTATCAGACAACATACTCTCGTCTATTTTGAGATCGGCCACTCTATCCGTATAGAGTTGGGTGAGGGGTTTTGAGCGAGGAAGGCTACCAGCTGCGTGGTAAACATTTTTTTAATGCAAGACATAAATCTTCTCCTGGTACTGCTATTTTTAGATTTTGATTAACGATAATTTTCCGATCCGAATATAAAAAGTTATCGTTTAGTTCGATTGTCTTTATTTTATTAGATAAAGTTTATAAAAAAATAACCTGAAAAAGAGAGAGATCAGGCCATGAGTATAAGGAAAGTTTTAGTTACGGGCGCGGGTGGCTTAATGGGAGGTTATGTAATTGATAAATTGCTCGGTCACTACGATCTCTACGGTATCGATATTTTACCGGACAAGAAAGGGCTTCCGCATATACAGAGCACAATTTTAAATTATGAGGCTGTGAGAAGAGCTTGTGAGGGAATGGATGCAGTAATTCAAATAGCAGCGGTTCCAAATATCTGGAGTGGGACTCACGAGGAAATTATCCATACAAATGTAACGGGCACCTGGAATGTCCTAAAGGCCGCTGAAGAAGCGGGAGTGAAGAGGGTAATCGTTACATCGAGTGATTCAGTTATAGGTTATACAGTTCTATCTGGGTCGATGATCGCTCCTGATTATTTACCAGTCGATGAAAGCCACATTTGTAGACCTACAGATCCATATGCATTGAGTAAAAAACTATGTGAGGAGATGACAAAAAGTTTCCGAGATCGCGGCAGTTTTGAAGCTGTTATTATGCGTCCAGTTTTTGTCCTCTACCCTGATCTTGAGACAGAAGTTATTGCTCGTGCAGCAGATCCAGAAGGGTATTCGGGACCTAGTCAAGGTGGGCGCAAACCTCCTGGTGGAGGCGCAATGTGGCACTATATAGATCCTAGAGATTTGGCTATTGCTTACAGGAATGCCCTCGATCTAGAAAAACCAGGCCTTGGACCCTATTTTTTATCGGGCCCAAACACACTGGCTCCAGATTATACTTTAGCCAGGATAAAAAATATGTCAGGTAAGGAACCAGCAATTAAAGCGCCAATGATCTACAAAAATAATCCGTTTGCACCTCTTTACGACCTTTCTTTTGCAGAAATTAACCTGAACTTTCGCGCGCAGTATGACCTTAGAAAAAAGCTATCATTATATGATTAAAAAGTTAGACAAAGCCACGCGAGCTTTCTAAAAAACCTGAATGGTTTTGATAGCACATGTTATATTCTTGTGTCTGTCTAACTCAATGTAAGGATGATTTTTCCAAAATGTTCGTTTGCTTTCATACGTGCGAGTGCATCGTTCACATCTTCAATATCAAAACTACTATCAATGGGTAGTGCGAGTTTTCCATCTCCTAGGTCTCTACCTAAATCCTCCTGCACTGCCTTGGTGATAGCCCGAATTTCATCAATAGAGCGAGTTCGGAAGGTTACTCCGATGTATTGAATGCGCCGTGCTGCGTGGAGGTCAAAATCGAAATCACCGCTGAAGCCCCCAAGACGGCCAACGTTAATTATTCTTCCCATAATTGCAGTTGCTTTGAGGTTGTCGTTGGCAACATACCCCGATAGCTGGTCGATTATAAGATCTACACCTTTGCCTCCGGTAGCGTCTAGCACTTGGTCAGCCCAATTTGTATCTCGAGAGTCGATTGCCAAGTCTGCTCCAAATTCCGCTAGTTTATTTCGGCGTTCTTCATTTGTTGAGCTTCCGATAACAAGGCTAGCTCCTTTGAGTTTTGCAATCTGAAGAGCCATTAAACCAACGCCTGAACTTGCACCCTGTATTAAGACACTTTCACCAGATTGAAGGGTGCCGTTGGTCACAATTGCGTTGTGCATTGTATATAAAGATACTGGGAGAGTAGCCGCTTGCTCAAAACTCATATTGGTATCGGGAATTTTAACGGTACGACCCCAGTCTGCCACGGCATAGTCAGCCCAACTTTCTGTACCATGGCACATAACACGGTCGCCTTCTTTAAAATTTTTTACTTCAGAGCCAAGACCTACAACTTCGCCGGAAAACTCCATACCAACGATTGTCCCTGCGCCACCGGTTGCACCATGGGCCATTCCGCCTGCTACCATCAAATCAGCACGGTTTAACCCGCAAGCTCTAACTTTTACCAATACTTCGTTTGGTTTTGGTTCGGGTTTTTTAACGTCCTGCACTTCTACTGCTTGATCGGTAACTACTACTGCTCTCATAACATTTCCTTAATTAAAACGATATTCATGTTTTTCGGCTTAGGTTTTATCTATCGAAATTGCGTATCAAAAATATCAGCACTTGTGAAGCCATCTAATTCGGCTAAACTTACTGTTGGTTTAAATAACACAAGTCTGAGGAAACATTATGCCAATACCAATCGGTTATCTGCTGCCAACTCGTGAGAGCGTTATGGAGGGACGTCCAGAAGCAGCTCCTTTGTTAAAACTTGCGGAAAAAGCAGAGGGGTTGGGTTATGACTCAATTTGGGTTGGGGACTCTCTTTTAGCGCGTCCTCGTCACGAACCATTAACATTGTTAGCTGGGGTGGCGGGTCGTACTGATCATGTAAAATTAGGCACCGCAATCCTAATTCCTGCTTTACGCAACCCGGTCGTAATGGCACATCAAATCGCCACGCTCGACCAAGTCTCTGATGGTAGAACAATAATAGGAGTGGGCATAGCTGCTAACGTTCCGAATGTTCAGCAGGAATTTAAATCAGCCGGCGTTCCCTGGGAAAAGCGGGTGGGCCGAATGTTAGAAGGATTACGACTTTGTAGAGAGCTATGGAGAGGAAAGCCTGTTAATTGGGATGGTAGATGGCAGGTCGAAGAAGGTGTTTTGGGTCCCGAGCCCGTGCAGAAAGGAGGTCCGCCTATATGGATTGGGGGAAATGCAGAAGCGAATGTAAATCGAGTTGGGAATGAATTTGATGGTTGGTTTCCAAACCACCCCGAACCCAAAGTGGTAAAAGGTATTTGGGACAATATGCAAGCTGTTGCGAAGAAGGCTGGAAGGAAAAAAGAAGCGATTTCTTGTACGGCCTATTTAACGCTATCTATAGGCGACGATGTACCAAAGGCCCAAGCCAAAGCTGACGACTTTATGTCTACATATTATGGTTTGCGACCAGATGTGCTCAAGAAAATGCAGGCTTGTTTCGCGGGAACGTTTGAACAGGCAATCGAATATTTACAGAGCTACCTTGACGCTGGAGCAAGTCAATTAGTTTTAAGGTTTGCAGGCGATCACGACAGGCACTTAAAGATTATGTCAAAAGTGCGGGATCATTTGAAGTTTAGTTGAACTGAATTTTGAATAATGAAAATTTCAGAGGCATAATGGATCACTTCATAAATTCAAAAGAAACTATTGTCACAGATGCTATAGACGGTTTTTTGCTTGGGCGTGGGGCCACAATAACCCGTCTCGATGGATATCCTGATATAAAAGTAGTTGTTAGGTCTGATTGGAAGAAGGAAAAAGTTGCACTTATCTCAGGTGGGGGATCAGGACATGAACCGGCACATGTTGGTTTTGTTGGAAGCGGGCTACTGACGGCTGCCGTTTGCGGCGAAGTCTTTGCTTCGCCAAGTGTTGATGCAGTTCTGGCTGGCATCTTAGCGGTCACAGGTCCCAGCGGATGTTTGTTAATTGTAAAAAATTATACTGGCGACAGACTAAATTTTGGATTGGCTGCAGAAAAAGCTCGGGCCCTGGGTTTAAAAGTTGAGGTAGTTATTGTTGATGACGATATAGCACTTCCAAATGATATTCAGGCTCGTGGTATTGCTGGAACTGTATTCGTGCACAAAGTCGCAGGGGCACTAGCTGAACAAGGCAAAACTTTGGAAGAGGTTACCAAATTTGCAAAAATGGCAGCATCATCCGTTTATTCTTTAGGTTTATCGCTCATGACCTGTTCAATTCCTGGGGTAGACTATCAAGAACGAATTGAGCCGGGTATGGCAGAGCTTGGCTTGGGTATTCATGGAGAGCCTGGAGCTAAAAAAGTTCATCATGAGACAGCAACTGATGCCATAGAATTGGTACTTTCGAACTTAGCAAACAAAATAGAGAAAGATAGAAAGTATGCGGTGTTACTTAACAATCTTGGTGGTTGTACGCCATTGGAAATGGCAATAGTGACCGGAGAGATTGAAAAGTCGGAATTAAGTCCCTCGTTCAGTTACTTGTATGGACCAGCACTTTTGATGACTTCTCTAAATATGCAGGGTTTCTCTATTTCCATTTTGAAATTAACGCACGAATTAGAAGAAGCGCTTTTATTTCCTGCCCCGGGTGAGTTCTGGCCGCAAGCAAAAAAATTAGAAAGCCCAGAGATATTAGCTGTACCTCAAGAATTAAAAAACACGGCATGGATTGCTTCTGAGCAACCGAAAGTTAGACACCTTGTACTGAAATGCTGTGATATTTTAGAACAGCAAGAGAAGTTCCTAAACGAACTTGATGCGAAAATTGGGGACGGAGATACTGGATCTTCACTAGCAAATGCGGCACGATCCTTAAGAAAAGCTATCGATGAATTTCCTTTAGAAGAAAAAGCTCAGTTTTTCTCAGCGGTCAGTGAGCTTCTTTCGAGAAGTATGGGGGGATCTAGCGGCGTTTTAATGGCTATTATGTTTTCTGCTGCAGCAAATAAGGTTAAGTCTGGCAAAGATTGGAAAAGTGCCCTTTACGCGGGACTAAAGCGTGTTATGGAAATGGGAGGTGCAAGACCCGGAGATAGAACCTTTATAGACGCGCTTGGTCCCGCCTTAAAAAAGTTGCAAGAAAATAATAATCTTATCGAAGCGGCTAGGGCAGCAAGGCTAGGATCTGATAGAACACGCGATATGAGTTTGGCTAAGGCAGGCAGAGCTGCTTACGTGCCCAAAGAGTATTTAACCGGGGTTCCAGACCCGGGTGCAGAAGCCGTGGCATTAATTTTTGAGGGAATTGCTTCTTAATGTCGGCCCAGCACGACTTAATAATTGTGGGTGGAGGGATAGCAGGTCTAACCGCCGCTGTTAGGGCAATAGAGTTAGGAATACAGCCCATGGTTCTGGAAAAAGAAAGCCAAGATATATACCCCTGTAATTCGCGACAGTCTGGCGGTGTCATTCATATTGGGTTTCTAGACCCATATCGCCAGTATAGAAGCTTAATGGATAACATAGAAACTCGAACTGGAGGTGACCATGATCCAGTTTTGGCAGACGCATTAATAAAGAATGGTTGGCGATTTTTAGATTGGTTAAAAGCACAAAACACCGACTTCATTAGCTTTAATGAGCAGGAAGGCTACCGCTGGTGCATTGCACCTCCAAGAGCACTAAGAGCTGGTGTTGATTGGGAGGGCCGCGGGCCAGATTTGTTGCTCAGGAGGCTAGTTTCAAAACTTTCAAATTATGGAGATATCTTCTGCCAAGGTGTAAAAGCAACTTCATTAATTATGGAAAATGGCACCTGTAAAGGGATCAGAGCCATAGCTGGTACAAGAGAAATTACATTTAAAGCTAATAATGTATTGCTCGCGGACGGTGGTTTTCAGTTCAATCGGAAACTTTTTGAGGAATTTATTGGGGGGAAATTCGACCACACTTTTCAGCGGGGAGCAAAAACTGGTAACGGAGACGGTATAAAAATGGCACACGCCGCAGGTGCTAAATTGTCTGGTATGGATAAATTTTATGGGCATTTACTTTCGGCTGATGCCGTCAATAACGATAAGTTGTGGCCGTATCCGGAACTTGATGCGGTCGCAACTGCAGGCATTGTTATTGATAGCTTTGGAACAAGGGTGACTGATGAAGGTAAAAGCGGTGTCTACCTTACTAACGCACTGGCAAAAAGTAATTCAGAACCTCCATTTTTTATAATTTGCGATGCATCCATCTGGGAGAGTGCTGGTCGCTCTGCGCGAATACCCGCAAACCCATTATTGGAAGAGGCTGGTGGGACAGTTTTTAAATCTGATACCCTAGAGGAACTTGCAGAAGTTATAGGTGTCCCAGTGGAAGACTTTTTAAACTGTGTAACGAAGTATAATGAGGCTATTGATGCCAATAAGACAAGTGAACTGTTAATTCCCCGATCGCAAAAAATTATGCCGTATAAAATTAGCACTGCTCCTTTTATAGC
>PCAV01000143.1 GCA_002730675.1 Rhodospirillaceae bacterium
CTAATGGTGTAGCGGTGGCGATGGGGCTTGATGGTTGCGCGCTAGATGAAGACGATGATGGTCTTAGGGAATTGCGTCTTTTTCATCTGCTTGGGCGACGCCCAGGCTATTCTGGCAATCAGGGTATAACGCATTCAGCCGCTTTGCGGGCAGCTTGTAGGACTGGGCGCGCCGCCCTTGGCCTGCAAGATGGTGGAGTGATTGATGTTGGAATGCCCGCCGACCTCTTAATCCTTGACCTTGACGGTCTTGACCGCGACACCCTTTTACCTGTGTCCGCCAGAGATCTTTTCTTTGCCCGTGCCACCGCGGCCCACGTTATTGAGGTTTGGGCGTTCGGTCGGCAGGTTGTTCGTGAGGGCCACGTACTCGGCATTGACCTGGACGCCGCCGAGGCATCTCTGCGCGCGGCCTATCGTGCTGGCCTGCCGACAACCGAGCCACTTCGAGCCGTGTGGCAACAGATCGAAGGGGCCATTGGCGAGCATTACCAGGGTTGCTGCTGATGTGGGCAACTTGGTAGCGACGTGCCAGCAATTGATCGGCGGGTCACCCCCTGATATGAGTAAGTTATTTAAAGGACGCGCTTTTGTCCTCGCTGCAAAAAGGCGCTAGGTCAGTGTCGGCACCAAAAGCCTACAGAATACTTTCTGTCTTAAAACTAATTTTTATCTCAAAAATTTTCGTTTTTGCTGGGATTGCGTCGGCTTTCTTTTTGTGGCCCAACGCGTTTTTTTTCTAAAGTGTTAGACGAAAGAAATTTCTTATGATCCTGTGTGCGCCTAGTGCCTTTCTTTTTCTTATTTTTCTTTCCGAAACCTTTTGTCGGAAGTCTTGTGTCTATTTCTTCTAATTGTTTAATAAATTGATCGAAGTTGTCATCTAATTTCTTTGTATCAAGTTCACTTTTCGAGATATCCTTTGAAGCCGTAGTTTTAGCTTTGCTCTTGGCTTTTTTAACTCTCAAGTTACCCTTAGGTTTAATATCCTCAAGATCTCTATTTGGTTTTTCTGCCTCTAGAACAGACTTTTTTTTCGCTTCCTCAAGGCCATGCTCAGTCGTGTCGTTTTTGTAATCTGACAGAGTATTTCTTTGCATGAGGGAACGTTTTCGTTTTTTGTGCTTTGGCCGTTTTACTGTTGGCGCACCATATATTTCTGGGCGCTCGTCTAACTGGACTACTTCGATTGTTTTTTCTAGTTTTTTGGAAGAGCCTATCGCTTCATTAAACTTAACAACACATTCTGAGGATAGTTCGATAAAGGTTTTGTCGGCTTGAACTCTTATAGCTCCAATATCATTCTTGTTAAGATGGGCTGCTCTACATAACATTGGCAACAGCCATTTTGGTTCAGCGTCATCATTGCTTCCTACAGAGAGGCTATACCAAACACTATTTTTGAAATTTTGATCCCTCTTTTGTGATTTTGGTGATGGTGCTTCATCCAGTAATTCTTCCGGCGCTGTTTGATTACCCATGTGTTGACGAATAAAAGCTGTGGCTACCTGCATAGGGGAATGATGCGAGAGAATTTCTTTAGCAAAAGCCCTTTCATCATCAGATATCTCATCTATTAAAGCGGGATCTTCTAGTATCCGCTCCCGGTCTCTTTTTAGAATGTCTTCTGCTGAAGGGGGACGGATCCATTGGGCATCGATATTAGCTCTTTCTAGCAGACGTTCGATAAATCGCCGACTTTGATAAGGAACAACTAAAACGCTGGTTCCCTTTTTCCCTGCACGCCCCGTCCTTCCGCTGCGATGAAGCAGCGATTCGTGGTTTTTAGGCAGGTCTGCATGGATTACAAGTTGCAGGTCTTGAATATCAATGCCGCGTGCAGCAACATCAGTCGCGATACATATTCGAGCTCGTCCACTGCGAATAGAGCTGAGGGCGTGTGTTCTCTGTTCTTGACTCAATTCGCCCGATAATGCGACTACCGAGAAACCTCTATTAGCAAATCGGCTTGTCATATGATTAACCATAGCTCGGGTACCGCAAAAAACTAACGCCGTTTTAGCATCACTGAACCTGAGAATATTTATAATTGCATTTTCTTTATCGTTGGGGGCAATTGTTATCGCCTGATATTCTATATCATGATGTTGTTCCCGCTCATTTTGAGTACTTATTTGAACAGCATTTTTTTGATAGTTCTTCGCTAGATTGATGATTGTTTTGGGTAAGGTGGCTGAAAATAAAAGGGTCTGCCGATCTTTTGGCGATGTTTTTAAAATGAACTCAAGGTCATCTTTAAAACCAAGGTCTAGCATCTCGTCAGCCTCATCTAACACTAACACTTTTAATTGGCTTACATCCAACGAATTTCTCTCAATATGATCACGGAGTCTCCCTGGCGTTCCAACAATAATATGTGCTCCGCGTTCTAACGCTCGTCGTTCATTACGCATGTCCATACCACCTACGCAGGATGCAATTTGTGCTTTTGTAAGTTTATACAACCACTGAAGTTCGGCTTTAACTTGAATTGCAAGCTCTCGTGTGGGTGTAACAATTAAAGCGACTGGGAACTCTGGGTGAGCAAACTGTTTATCTAAACCTAGCGTTGTAGATGCGATCGCGAGCCCAAAAGCAACTGTTTTTCCGGAGCCCGTTTGAGCAGAAACGAGAGCGTCAGCACCACCTAATTTAGATGTTACTACGGCCTTCTGAACAGGGGTGAGTGATAAATATTTTTGATCCTGCAACGCTTTACGCAACGCAGGGACTACGTCATCAAATTCTGTCATTTTAAATCTTTCGGAGTCTAAACGTCAGTCGCAAAAGAACCATGGCGATGTTTCATCTCGAATTGAGATTAAGGCCTTTAACCGACGACGTCGGCAACCTCGAATGTTTTTATCAGTTTGTATATATATAGTCGAGTAAACATGAAAAAAACGCCCCCATAAATCAAATAAACTTCCTCCAAGGAGAGGAATAGAGACACAAAAACTGCCCTATACCAGTAACAAGCAAACCGATACTTACTCCACAGAAAAGCCATTTTATTTCAAGTTGAAATAAAACAACCAAAGTACAAATTATAGAGACTACCAAGAGACGGGTAATATTTACTAAAACAGGGAAAATCATTTTGCCTGTCCCCTGGCTTGCAAAATACAAACTCATACCACCGGCAAAGAACCCATAGAATGGTCCCACAATAGTCAAGTAGGACGAAGCAAAAACAACTGCGGTGCCCGGATCAATAAATAAGTCAGTCCATAACCATGGCATTAAAGCAACGATAACTCCCAAAACACCAGTTGTAGAAAAAGTAACAAAGGCACCTGCTTTCGCGATTTTCCTGGCTCTATTAAACTGACCTGCACCAATATTGGTTCCAACCGATGCAGTCAATGCGGCACCAATTCCAAATGCTATAGGTACAAGCATTAACTCAAGGCGACTGCCCAACCCATACCCCGCGAGAGCATCAACCCCAAATTCAGAAACAAAGCCAGTAATGATAACCACGTTCAAAGCTATAGTAATGCTGTTTATAAGACCTAGTCCCCCTACCCTTAGAATATTAGAGATTGAGTTCCAATCAATGAAGCAAGTGTGAAAACGCAGTATTGAATTAGACACAATTATTTTTCGTATTAAAAAGAGAGCCGCGAAAGCGTGGCATGTAATCATTGCAGCAGCGGGACCGGCAACACCGAGATCCAAAATGCCACCAAAACCGGAGGTGAAAAGTCCGGATAAAATGATCTGAAAAAATCCAGCTATAATAATCGCTTTTGCAGGCGCGTAGGTATCACCAAACCCTCTAATAATCGACGACAAAACAAAGAAAAGCCATGTTAATATTGCTCCTCCAAACCCAATCTCTGCATATTTTATGGCACCATCTATAACTTCTTTGGAGTCACTCAATAACCCGAAAACTTCGTAAGGAAAGAACCCTAAAATCACAGTATAAATAAGAGAAACAAACGCTCCAATTAGCAGCCCGTTGAAGGCAATTATTTGTGCGGAACGAGAATTTTTACTTCCTTTCGCGCGGGCAATAGCTGAGGTAATACCACCACCGATAGCGCCGCCTGCCATCATCTGCATTAAAGCCTGAAATGGAAAAACTAAAGCTAAACTCGCTAGAGCCTGATTGCCGAGGCGGCCAACAAACCACACATCAAAAAATGCAACCGCAGTCATCATAGCGACGCCAGCAACGTTAGGTGTGGCGAGTTTCCATAAAACAGTTGGAACCGGAGCCGTTAATAATAATTCTGTTTTATGGTCCATTGACATTGTTTTGAGTCGGGATTTTTTTTCGGACGTAGGCGCAGAGGTTTAATCTTAAATATTAAATTATACTTTCACTTTTTTAGTAACGACCTTCAGTAAATAACAAAATGGCGAAAGCATTATTCATCGGAAGTTGCTCCAAATGCATAACCTGGCGGGAAGTTAAAACAGTTCAATTAAAGTAAACTTATCTAAAGCAAACTCCCATCAGATATTTTCTAAGACAAATAAACAGACTTGTAAAAAACCTTATTATATGTTGTTCGTAAAATAACAACTAAAACTTACAATTCATGAAACCGGCCACATCGTGGAATTGGAGGATTATTTTGAGTGAATTAAAAGGAATTATTGCCCCCTTCACAACTCCGTTTAAGGAAAGTGGTGAAATTAACTTTGATTTGGTTAAACCACAAGTGGACTGGCTGCTTGAGAACGGCGTTCATGGTTTAGCCGCTGGCGGCAGTACCGGGGAGGGTCATGCGCTAGAACGGGACGAATATAAAACACTAATGGAAGAAACCTCAAAAGCCATCAATAACCGCGTGCCTTTAGTTGCGGGTATTATTGCAAACTCAACGGCTGAGGTGATCGCACGCGGAAAATCAATTAAACACTTGGACGTGGCGGCCCTTCAAATCACACCCCCCAATTATTTATTCAAGCCAGACGACGATGCCATGGTCGAGCATTTCAGGGAAATCCATGCAGCATGTGATATTCCAATACTGATCTATAACGTAGTTCCTTGGTGTTATTTATCGCCCGAATTATTGCTGAGGATAATGGACGAGGTAAGTGGCGTTCTAGGTGTCAAGCAAAGTGCTGGTGACATGAAGTTGTTCGCTAACCTTGTTCGTCAGGCAAAGCCAGAAAATCAAATTTTCAGTGCTGTCGATGCAATGTTGTATTCTTCGTATACTTTGGGTGCACCAGGTGCAATTGCTGCCATTTTAACGGCAGCTCCCGGTCCATCTGTGCGCTTATGGAATGCGGTTATTGATAAAGATTGGGACACAGCACTAGATTTGCACGAGCGCTTAATGCCACTTTGGGATGCCATCGGCGTCGACAACATGCCCTCACTTTGCAAATACGCACAACAACTCCAAGGCCTAGATGCCGGCGTTGCTAGACGGCCCACGTCACCTGCCACAGAGGAGCAAAAACAACTAGTACGTAGCGCATTAAATAACTTAGATTTAATTTGATCTGCCAGTTTACAGGGCCGGATATAGGCCCTGCTTCTACAAAGTAGCAAGCATCAATGCAACGATCTTGCAGCTATTGCATTGACCCGCTGCCGGTTCACACTTTCCTCGCCGGTGGTGGAGTTTGTGGCAGCTTCATGGGAGGTATTGGGGGTGGAATAATCTCTACCGACAGGTCACCCCAATCCTGCAAGCTGCGCTTTGAGAACGGATCTCGCATCTCTACCTTTCCGTCTTGTTTAACAGCTTCTTCCAAAACCTTCTCAAGTTTCTCAGCTGCTTTGACATTCCAAGGGGCCACGTACGCGCGTGGCTCGCGGCTACCCGGTAGTCGAAGCCAAAGGTAGATCGCTTTGCCCTCGTGCAAGCTCACCGAAAGCACTTCAGCCTTTCCACGCTCGCGTTCATACCATTCAAAGGCAACTGGTTTAGGCTTTGAAAGTAACTCTGTGAATTGGAAATAAACCGTGGGCAGAAATAAAACTGCGGCAAAGCAGGCAATTACACGAACTCGCGTTGGCCGTGGAGCCCAGATCGCCAACATAGCCAAGCTAACAGCAGTAGCACCGGCAGCCAGAAACATGAAAAACAAGATATCCATTACGCTACTCCTCAGTAACCATACGTCGGCTAAGCTTATTGACGCTATCAGGCACAAGGTTGCCCTCTTGGTCAAGACGAAACCGGAAGGCTGTTACCTCCTGCCCTTGGCGAACTAAATCAATATTGGTTGTAAGAATTTGACGGGCAGCTTCCAGCTGTGTTCGAACACTAACCACGACAGTTGCAGTGACTATCGTGCCAATCGGCAGCGGTCCATATTGATGCACGTTTACGATATACTCACCAGCAGGGATCCCTCGACTGTAACTGATCTCGTAATTCTCATTGGTGACGTCAGCTTCTGAACCAAGGTCGTCGCGCAAAAGATTGAATGTCTCACCACCCATATTCCAGAAGCCTATCGGCGCCTCCCGAGGTGCTTTAACCCAAAGGTCAACGTCAAAGGGCTTGTTGCTCGGCCAGTGCAGTTCGACAATCACGTTGCCAGGTGCCTTATGGTCCTGCGTTTCCACTTCAGTCGGCTTTATGTGCGGCAGCATGATGATTACCATGGCCACAAACCCAATCAAAGCAAGGAGGATAACATCGCGAAAAACGGTACCCCAATTATCTTCATCGAGTTCGTCAAGCTGATGCACGTCGTTCTCCGAGCCCGATAACCTCGGCTATCAAGGTAACCGTACCAGTCGTCAAAATACGATAGTTTACTGTCAACCAAAGATACAATGTTGCACCAACCAACGTGGTGTTAAGAGCGACAGACATTCCATCAATCAAAGTAGCTATCACACCGGCGACGTTCTCCGCATCAGACGCAGCATTCGGATCGACCGCCGAGAGCGCAATAATAAACCCAATAACGGTACCTATTAAGCCCAGAAAAATCAGGGCATTGGCAATGTGACGGACAGATACGATGCGGTCGGTCAATTCTAAGCGGAGAGAACCAGCCTGTAGAGCGCGGCTTTGTGAATCTGACTTCTTTACATGATCGAGATAAAGAACCACGGGGTTATTCGAGGGCAAATCTCCCTCGTTTAACCCATTCAATTCAAGGGTTAAACGCCAAATCTTCCATCCGCAAGCGGCAAGACCGTAAAGAAATACAGCCAAAATGATCAGTGTTAGTTCTACCAAGCGGGCGCTTATCATGGCATCAAGCCAGCCCTGACCATAAACGGCCAGTGCCAGGGACGTAAAAAAAGCGTTTAGAACAATGAAACGGGTTAATAATAAATATTTGAACTGCATAAAGAGCCTCGCATTTCTCAGCAGCACAGCAAACGATACTGTGTCACTCTAGTAAAACTCAAGACAATTAATCGTTTAAACTCGGAAGCCAATTTCCATATCTTTGGATTAAGATGCTATGTCATCGTTAACTTTAGCTCTAAGTTTTAAGTGAACTCTCTAACCGTCAGGGTGTCACTATTTGTTGAGTATACCGTTCCCTAGATATAATCCAAACAAACAAAAAGTACAGCTAACCGTATGAAAAACACCATGTAATCCGTGAACAATTTACGGGAGACAAATTGGAAGTATCTAAAGGCCAAACTTGGCATTTAGGCAAATCTAATTAAAGAGGTTTTGAAAACCCATCCTCTTGCTTGTTCCCAAATACAGCATCCCAAAAAACCTCGTGATCTAACCTTAGAAGAATGGATGGAGTATTGAGCGCAGCATCAGGCGTCCTGTGTAGAAGACCATCTGGGCCGCCACGAAAAATAGCTATATCCCATGCATTTAAAAATTTTCTAGCGCTGTAATTTGTCAAAATTTTATCATTTGGCATTCCACTGTCATACGCCAACCTGTCAACTGCTGAGTCAGGCACCCACTCCGTACCTTTCCCATAGTAAGTAACCAACAGCCTCAGAGGCACATTGTCTATGTGATACCGCTGGCAAGAGCGCTTGGTAGCGAGGCAAAAACCTACAGTCTTCGTTGCCAAGGTTTCGCAGAAAACATTGCATACTTCTGCCATATCAATAACCCATTGCATATAAAAATCACTTAACTTTAGATCTTCCGAGATTTCGTCTTCAAGGAGAGCCCGTATGTCCTCTACGCTAGTCTTTTTGCCGACAATACCTATTACGTTTAAGGGTCTTTCCGAAAGTTTCTTAAAAAAATCGTCTCCGCCTCCCAGAGGCTTCCTTTCCAGGATTGCCAACTGTCCTTCATGGTGTTTGAAAGCTATCAAATCTCTAAGGTTTTTTGTTTCTAAAACCGTCATTCATAAAGCCGTTATTTAACCGTAATAAATTATTGCCAATTATGTTATATTATAACATTATGTTACATTATAACATTTAATTTTATAAGGAAACGGTTTAATGAAGGTCGCGTACGTTTTTGCAACGAATATGGCTACAACATTCAAGCTATCAACAATGATCCTGCCGCAATTAGAACAAGGAATACATGGCCCGCAAATAGCCGGAATGATGTTCTTTGACGACAATATTTTTGCACTAAGGCGAAATGATCCGATTGGTGAACGTCTTTCAAAGGTGGCTAAGGAACAAAATATTCTTCTAATGGTATGTGACCAGTGTGCGGTAAGAAGAGACTTGGCTGAGGGTACTTTTGAACAATGCGGAACTGGCCAGGTGAAAGCATCCGGACTAGTTGACGGTGTTGTTGCCGGATGTTTTCCACAGTTATACGAAGCGCTAGCGGGTAATATGCCAGATCAAGTGATTACTTTGTAAAATAAAAGAACTCCAACCAACAAAAAAAATTATTGCCTCATTCGGGGGAGGGCAGCAATGGTTCAAACGCAAATGGAAAAACTTCCAGTTACAGTTCTGTCTGGTTTTCTGGGAGCTGGAAAGACGACACTTTTAAATCATGTACTTCACAATCGGGAAGGTAAACGAGTTGCGGTTATCGTAAACGATATGAGCGAAGTAAATATAGACGCAGCGTTAGTTGAGAAAGGCGGAGCAGAACTTTCCCGAACCGAAGAAAAATTAGTAGAAATGAGCAACGGGTGCATTTGCTGTACCCTGCGTGAAGATCTTTTAGAGCAAGTACGCGAACTCGCCAAAGATGGCAAATTTGACTATTTGCTTATCGAAAGCGCTGGCATATCAGAACCTTTGCCCGTCGCGGCTACTTTTGATTTTCGTGACGAAAACGGCTTGAGCCTATCGGACGTAGCAGAATTGGATACGATGGTAACCGTCGTAGATGCAGCAAATCTTATTAATAATTACAGTTCAACTGACTTTTTGCGGGATAGAGGTGAAAGTCTCGGCGAGCAAGATGAAAGAACACTGGTTGATTTATTGGTAGAACAAATTGAGTTTGCTAACGTAATACTACTTAACAAAGTTGACTTGATTTCCAAAGAGCAATTAAAGACAGTGACCGCAATTATCCGTGGCCTCAATACCAAAGCTAAAATTATAGAAACCACGCTCTCCAAAGTAGAATTAAAGGAAGTGATGGATACCAAGCTTTATGATTTAGAAGAAGCTCAAGATCATCCTTTGTGGGCTCAAGAGCTTTATAACCCTAATGCGCATGTACCAGAAACTGATGAGTACGGGATTACAAGTTTTGTTTATCGCGCACGCGCCCCGTTTGATCCAAAAAAAATCCACGAATTTTTTACACAAGAGTGGCCAGGCGTAATTCGCGCGAAGGGATTTTTTTGGCTTTCGTCCCGCCCGGACTTTGTTGGAGAAATATCGCAAGCTGGCGCCTTTGTTAAACATAAAGGGATCGGACGTTGGTGGGCATCAGTACCCGAGAGTGAATGGCCAGATCGCGAAGCTGTTGAGGACGCCATTGGACAATACTGGACAGACAGCTATGGAGATCGCCGGCAAGAAATTGTCTTTATCGGCTTAAAAAATCAGATGAAGCAACATAGTCTATGGAAACGCCTAGATAGTTGTCTAGTGGAAGATTATCTTAGCGCACCTAAGGCCTTCGAAAATTCGGATGACCCGTTTCCTACGTGGTTTACCAACCCGGGTTAATTCGACCGAAATTTACTACTATTTTGGTACTTACTGGACTGGCTTAACCAGCTAAAAGTTTTTGTTGCGTACGCCGACTGTGCAAGATTGGCTCGGTGTAACCCGACGGTTGCTGCCGTGCTTGAAAGATAAGATCATTGGCTGCTTCAAATGCATTGTTATTGTATGAAGTGGCCATCGGTTTATACTGAGCGTCGCTTTCGTTTTGTTTATCAACTAAAGCAGCCATCTCTTTTAAAATTTCTAAAACACGCTGCTCAGAGATCACTCCGTGATATATCCAATTTGCTAGCGCTTGAGACGAGATCCTGCACGTTGCGCGGTCTTCCATTAGACCCACATTGTTCAAGTCAGGGACCTTCGAACAACCGATGCCCATATCAACCCACCGAACAACGTATCCTAAAATACCTTGGGCATTGTTACGAATTTCTTCGTCTATTTCAGACTCGCTTAGAATTTTATTTTTTAAAAGTGGAATATCCAGCAAATCGCTCAGAGAAGTCCTTGGGATTTTTGTACCGAGAGTTTCCTGCACTTTCGCAACGTCAACTAAATGGTAGTGCAAAGCATGAATTGTTGCAGCGGTAGGGCTTGGCACCCAAGCACAATTAGCTCCCGCTCTCGGATGTCCTATCTTCTGTTCCAATAAGTCTGCCATTAAATCTGGCATTGCCCACATACCTTTTCCTATCTGGGCTTTACCCGGAAGGCCACAGGCTATACCTACGTCAACGTTGTTGTTTTCATACGCATTAATCCACCTTGTTACCTTCATATCTTTTTTTGTGACCATTGGACCGGCTTCCATAGAAGTATGGATTTCGTCTCCAGTTCGGTCTAAAAATCCCGTATTAATAAAAGCTAATCTTGATTTAGCCTCCCGTATGCACTCTTTAAGATTAACGCTCGTGCGACGTTCCTCGTCCATAATCCCAATCTTGATTGTATTACGCGGAAGCTGCAGAATCTGTTCCACCTCATTGAAGACATCGTTAGCAAGTTTTACCTCTTCAGGACCATGCATCTTTGGCTTAACAATGTATATGGAGTCATGAATTGAGTTTTTTGGACCCGATTTAAGCTCAATGTTATGTTTTGCAATTAATACTGTACAAATCGCGTCAACAAGACCCTCACCCACCTCTTCGCCTTTTTGATCCAAAACAAATGGCGTTGTCATTAGATGTCCAACGTTACGTGCCAGAAGCAAAGATCTTCCCTTGAGGGAGGTTTTAACTCCTTGTCTATTAGTAATTTCGAGATCGCTGTTCAAGTGCCGCTCAACATGCTTGCCATCTTTTACAAAGTTTGTAGAAAGATCCCCTTTCATTAGACCTAACCAATTTCGGTAGGCCATTATCTTATCTTCAGCATCGACCGTCGCAACGCTATCCTCGAAGTCAATGATCGTAGTGATTGCTGACTCTATTTGAATATCATTTATGTTTGCAATATCGTTTGCGCCAACAGAACCATTAGGATTGATTTCGATACGACAATGAAGGCCATTTTTTATCAGAATTATTTCGAATGAGTATCCATCGTTTTCTTTTAGATGACCCACAAACTGTCCAGGATCTTTTAGCTTTATTTGTTTGTCCTTTTCAAATAAGGCTAGTTCATTCTCTTGGATTGAGATTTTCGAAATCTTAGCCCACAATCCATTTTCTAGTGGAGCGAGAAGATCTAGGTGTGATTTAGAGAAAGATATAACCCGTTCACCTCTCTCGGGATTGAAAGAACCAGGCGGAGGAGCGTCGCCTAAAACGTCAGAACCGTATACCGCATCGTACAAGCTGTTCCACCGCGCATTGACAGCGTTTATAGCATATCGTGCGTTGGTCACAGGGACGACTAATTGCGGTCCTGACACCATCCCAATTTCGGGATCAACACCCGTTGTTTGTATTTTAAAATCTTCTTTTTCTTCGACAAGGTAACCAATTTCATAGAGAAACTTTTTGTAATCATTTAAATCGATTTCTTTACTCTTTTGTCTCTTGTGCCAGTCATTAATTTGCGCTTGTAAATAATCACGTTTTGCTAACACTTTTTTATTTACCGGGCCGAATTTTTCGATAAGTTTCGAAAACCCCTCCCAAAATAAAGCAGGATCAATTCCGGTCGCCGGAAGCACTTCAACTTCC
>PCAV01000144.1 GCA_002730675.1 Rhodospirillaceae bacterium
ATTTTGACCGGAGCTAGCCGCGGAATAGGACATTCCACGGTTAGCTTTTTTAGCAAAAAAAATTGGGAAGTCATAACCTGCTCCAGAGAACAGCCACCAGAAGAGTGCCGGAGAGATCCTAATTGGTCACATCATATAACAGCAGACCTTGAGGATGGCGAAAGCCTCGATAACTTCGTCGTGCGGGCTAAAGAGCTTCTTGCTGACAAGCCACTACACGCATTGGTAAACAATGCTGGATGGTCGCCAAAATCACCAACGCAAGAACGATTAGGATGTTTAAATGGCGATCTTGAAGCTTGGAGACGAGTGTTTGAACTGAACTTTTTTGCTCCCCTAAAACTTGCTAGGGGCTTTGCAGCATCTTTGAGGAAAGGTAATGGCTCGATCGTCAATATTACTTCAATAGCAGGACATGCGATCCATCCTTTTGCAGGGTCTGCTTACAGCACCTCCAAGGCAGCGCTAAGTTCTCTCACTAGAGAAATGGCCAATGAATTTGCGGATTTAGGTGTCCGAGTAAATTCAGTGGCACCTGGTGAAATTGAAACAGCTATGTTGTCGCCTGACACTGAAGTCCTTATCCCCCGTATCCCCCTCAATAGGTTAGGACAACCAAACGATATTGCGTCGACTATTTACTTTTTGTGTTCTGACGACAGTACCTACATTACGGGGACAGAGATTTTTGTTACGGGTGGGCAGCATATACTTTGAAGGGATACTTAAATGCAAAAACGTTTTGCAGGTTTATTTAAGGGTTTTTATTCTTCGGTTGCACCACTCTATTCTTTTATTTACTGCAAAGAGATCTAACTCTATTGATTCCAACAAAAATCCTGTCAACCAAGTGGTTTGAGTTTTTAGATCTTCCAATCTTCTTTTCTCGTTATGGTACATATCTCTAATAGCTGTAAGTTGATCTCGCCTTTCGTCTTCACTCAAAATATCCATGAACCGCAATTTCAAAGCAATTACCAGCTTGTTTAGTTCCGATCCCCCAGATTTAAGATTTGATCTGAGATAGTCCTTGAGCTCTTGTAAACCTGCAGAACTTAACTGCAATAATGACGCATCACCTTTATCCTTGTCATCGACGGTCTCGATAAGGCCCTCGAGTTTTAGAAGTTCAATTGATGTACCCATTAACTCAAGTGAAGGCCCCACGAGTCTACTTATGAAGCTGCGCACTTCATTTGCAAGATCGTCGTAACTTCTTTCACGTTCAATCAAGGCTCCCAAAGCGGCCATTTTGATAGTCTCGCGAGGAATGAGGGAATTGTCTCTATACAAATTGAAACCCCAACAGTTTCAAAGATAATAACTTAATTGCGAGTCATTCGCAACAACTCTTTTCCTATATTAATTCACTTCCTCAAGATGTAGAGATACCACGCAGTCTTTCATTACGACGTCGCAGAAGTTCAACTGTTGTTAAAAGTAAAATACTAACAACTACGAGAATAGTAGCTACCGCCAGAATGGTTGGACTTATTTGTTCTCGTATGCCTGCCCACATTTGCCTGGGAATCGTTCGTTGCTCAAAACCCGCCAAGAAAAATACTATTACAACCTCATCAAATGAAGTTATGAAAGCAAATAAAGCTCCCGAAATTACCCCTGGTAAAATCAATGGCATTTGAATTTTAAAGAACGTTTTTCTGCTATCCGCACCAAGACTTTGCGATGCACGGGTTAATGAATGATCAAAGCCAGTCAGAGTGGCGGTTACGGTTATCACCACAAAAGGCGTTCCTAGCACGGCATGTGCAAGAATTAAACCAGGCAGCGTTTGCGCTAATCCGATATTCGAATAAAAAAAGAACATTCCTGCCGCAGAAATTATAAGCGGCACGATCATGGGCGATATAAGCACCCCCATTACTGCAGATTTATACGGCATATGAGACTGACTTAGGCCCAACGCAGCGAGCGTACCTAGTAAAGTAGCTAAAAAAGTCGAACAAGTCGCTACGATTATGCTATTAGCGGCCGAGAACGCCCATTGTGGGTTCTTAGCGATATCGGCGTACCAACGAATAGAATATGCCTCCGGTTCAAAGGAAATCATACCTTCGGTAAAAGTAAAATAGGGCTCCGCATTAAACGAAAGGGGAATAATCACCAAGATAGGTGCGACTAAAAAAACAAAGACAAAACCACAGAAAAGTATGAAACTGTAGTGTGCTATTTTTCCACCAATTCCTAGGTGCGGAGGAAATACCATATTATTCAACCTAACTTCATTTTGTCTATGCCAATAATTTTATTATACAAGTAATAAAGAATTAGGACTGCAAACAAGAGAATGGTTCCTAATGCAGCAGCCAAACCCCAATTAAGCGATGATTTCATGTGATATGCTATAAAATTACTTATGAGCTGGCCTGACCTTCCGCCCACAAGTGCTGGAGTGATATAGTAACCGATCGATAAAATAAAAACGAGGAGGCAGCCGGCACCAATGCCCGGCGTCGTTTGAGGCATATAAACTCTGACAAATGCTTTAAGTGGGCTAGCGCCCAACGATCTAGCAGCCCTCATATACGAAGGAGAGATGGTTTTCATGACTGAATAAAGAGGCAAAATCATAAACGGCAGTAGTATCTGGGTCATGGCTATCAAGGTACCAGTTTGGTTGTATATCATCTGAATACGGCCATCTTCAGAAATTATATTCAATGCAACTAGAATATCATTAACAACACCATTTCTTTGGAGAAGAACAATCCAAGATGTGGTCCTAACAAGCAGTGATGTCCAGAATGGTAAGAGGACCATTATTAGAAGAAGATTGCTTATTCGCAAAGGGAGCGTTGCCAAAAGAAAAGATACTGGATATGCCAAAATAAGGCAGAAAATTGTTACTAAAAAACTAACCCAGATTGTCCTCAGAAAAATTTTTACATAAATACGTCTATCTTCGGATTGGAACCCTATTGTGTTATCCGCATTCACTTTCAGATCTAAAGCTGCAAGATACTGAACTCCTGTATATCTTTGGCCTATACGCTTAAGGACTTTCCAAGTGACAACCTTTCCCCATCTTTTATCGAACTGAATTAATGCCTTTTTATAATCATTGCCCTTATATTTCCTCACTTTCCTAACAGTCTTATTAATCATGCTTCGCATGCCACCTGCCTCAAAATTAAGCCGGGCAGCGATCTTGCCAACTTTGCTATTTTCTCTCGCTATCAATAATTCCTTTGCAACAAGTGTAAACGTCTCCTGATCTGGTAAATTAGTTCCTTCCCATTTTTGAAGTTTTTCAATTGTTAGTGGTAGATTTTTAGCCAAAACAGGATTATCCACACTCCTGAAAAGCATCTCGAATATTGGAAAAACGAAAGACACCAATACAAAAAGTAAAAGTGGGGCTACTAGCAGGAACGCTTTTACACGCCGCCCTTTTTCAGCCTTGTACAGACTATCTTTTAGTGGAGTGCCATCTGCAGTGAGAATACTTGTCAAGAGAACTACCTCACCAGCAATTAATTTTGTTCAATCTATTAAATTGAAGGTAGACCTTTAAGGCCTACCTTTATCTATGAATTATTTTGCCAACCAAGCGTTGAACCTTTCGTTTAATTCGTCACCGTTATCGGACCAAAACTCTGCATTTTCTAAAACTGCAGTCTTAAAATTATTTGGCGCCGTAGGCATATGCGGCATCATTTTAATTCCAGCTGTTGCGTGGGTTGAAATTAGCTTGATAGAGGACTTACGTGTAGGCCCATAAGAAATCCACCGGGCCTGATTAGCAAGTTGTTCGGACGCAGTCGAAAACTGAACATACCGAAGTGCTTCTTTAAATCTCGGGGTTCCTTTAATAATAGCATAAAGGTCAAAAGAAAACAGCTGCCGGTCCCACACAATCTCGAAATTTTTCTTCTCTGCCACTGCCGCATTGAAAATACGTCCATTATAAGCTGAAGTCATTACAACCTCGCCATCAGCAAGCATTTGTGGAGGCTGAGCACCGGCTTCCCACCAAAGCACATCATTTTTTATCGTATCTAGCTTTTTAAAGGCTCGGTCTTGACCTGCCTTAGTCGCTAATACCTTGTATACGTCCTTGCCATCAACGCCATCTGCCATTAATGCCCATTCCAGATTCACCTTCGGCACCTTGCGCATTCCCCTTTTTCCAGGGAATTTTTTAACGTTAAAGAAGTCAGATATCGTTGCTGGTTTTTCTGATTTGTACTTGTCGGCATCGTAAGCATAGATCGTTGACCAAACAATGGTCCCAACTGCACATTCTTGCAAAGCACCAGGTATAAAGTCTTTGGATGGCAGCGCTCCGTTAACGCCATTTGGTAGTGAACCGGCGGAGATTTTTTCAAATAATCCGTCATCGCAACCGCGCGCCGCATCTGAAACTTCTAAGTCTACCACGTCCCATGTAATTTTTCCTGCTTCAACTTGAGCGCGAATTTCTGCTAGCCCACCATTATAGTCTTCAGATTGAATTTTAGTGCCATACTTAGCCGTGTAAGGCTTATGATAGGCCTCAATTTGACTTTTGGTATAAGCACCACCCCATGAGACAACCGTCAAGGCATCACCTGCATAGGCTGAGCTTGCGCCAAGGGCTAAACCGCCTGCTAGTATTGCGCTCTTTATTATTGGGAGTTTCATTTTTATTCTCCTTGTTTAATCACCGATACATACGGTAGTTGGTTAATCGCGCTGTTCCAAATTTTATTGAGAATATTCTTTAGAAAGTAGCGCAGAGATATTTTCAAAAGCCGTCGTGACGGAGGTTGTTTCTACATAACAATAAGAGCCCTACAATCTGTTACCTGCCATCCAATCTTGACAACGTCACCCTTGTTCAACGGGTCATTCGTGTGATCATTAGGGATCTTAACGATAAAATTATCACTTTTGCAAATACCCATTCTGCATCTAATATGATCTCCGAGGTATATTAACTCTAATACTTCTGCTTCAAAAATATTCATGTCAATTCCAACTTTCGGATTAAGAATAATCCTTTCTGGGCGCACCGACAGTATGACACTGCTACCCTTCTGCCGTTCATGAACATTGGTTGCAGATATTAAATGGTCTTCTACCGCAACTAAGCAGCTCGCACCTTCGACCTCTTTTATCGTTCCTTGCAATCGATTATTTTCGCCTATAAACTCAGCAACAAAAGCGTTTTCCGGTTTCTCGTATAGTACATTCGGAGGAGCCAGCTGCTGAATTATACCGTCATTAAAAACTGCTATGCGATCTGACATCGTTAAGGCTTCAGTTTGGTCATGTGTCACGTAAACAACTGTCATTCCTAAGTTTTCATGAATATGTTTAATCTCGTATTGCATTTGCTCCCTTAATTTTTTATCCAACGCCCCCAAAGGTTCGTCCATTAGCACCAAATCTGGCTCAAATACTAATGCTCTCGCTAAAGCAACCCTCTGTTGCTGCCCGCCGGACAACTGCGCAGGGCGCCTAGATCCAAATTGCACCAACTCGACCATCTTTAACACTTTTTCAACTTTCGCTTTTACAGCATTCGCTTTGAACTTTCTAACTTCTAGGGGAAAAGCGAGGTTCTCGAAGACTGACATATGTGGGAACAAAGCATAATTTTGAAACACCATACCAATCCCACGTTTATGGGGCGGCACGTTATTTAATTCTACGCCCCCCAACATAATCTTACCATGTGTTGGAGTCTCAAAGCCCGCTAACATCATTAGACACGTTGTTTTCCCAGACCCTGAAGGTCCAAGAAGTGTTAAAAACTCGCCTTTTTGAATCGTTAAGTTTAGATTCTTGATTACTAACTCAGTCCCATCATAAGTTTTCTGCACATTTATAAATTCTACCAGGGTCTGATGGCTGATATTCATACGTTTGAACTCCTAGTCTTAAAAACAAACAAGTATTCACCAGACATGTCTGACAGACTAAGTAGGCAGCGGACTAGTGTAAAGCTAAGGTAAATACATTCAAGCGTAATTTCACTTTTTTTGTTTTCTTTAAACCCCTAAAACGTTTAGTTTAACCTGAGGGTTTTCAGACTATACAACTATCGATTTTGCAATGGGGAAGATGGTAAAACGTTAAACGTGTGCAGTAACAAATAGACATGGCAATTTTTTTATGACTACGCTTCGCCATCCCCTAATCTATGCTGTATACACGATATTTTAATCGAAAGCTCGCTCTTTTGACAGGATCAACGCAGTATGTAGTTATTTAAAAAAGATATAAAATTAAAAGTTGTGCGCCTTTAGGATTTATACCCTCAGTGGTTTATTGTAGAGTTAATAAAGCTTTTAGATGATAAAATTTCAAAATTTATTACGTTAATCCTTGGAAAATGGGAATTTCATATGAATAGTTCAGTAGGAGTTATGTCTGGAAAACGTGGACTTGTTATGGGCGTAGCCAACGAACGGTCTATAGCGTGGGGGATAGCCAAAATGGCAGCAGCCCATGGGGCTGAACTGGCGTTCACATACCAGGGAGATGCTCTTCTAAAACGACTGTCACCACTTGCACAATCAGTTAATTCTGAGATGGTAATGCAGTGCGACGTCACTGATGAAAATAGTTTAGAAACAGTATTCAATACAATCAGAGAGAGTTGGGGAAAGATTGACTTTGTGGTCCACGCAATAGCGTATTCAGATAAGGATGAATTGAAAGGAGAGTACATCAACACTAGCCGAGATAACTTTCTACGCACACTGGATATCTCTTGTTTTTCCTTCACTTCAGTTGCAAAGTATTCTGCCGAGCTTATGCCAGATGGAGGCAGCCTTTTAACACTTAGTTATTATGGGGCAGAACGCGTTATGCCACACTATAATGTTATGGGAGTAGCAAAAGCGGCTTTAGAATCAAGCGTGCGTTATCTAGCGGTGGACCTCGGCGACCAAAAAATAAGGGTGAACGGACTTTCAGCCGGCCCCATGAAAACTTTAGCCGCATCAGGAATAGGTGACTTTCGATATATTTTAAAGTGGAACGAATACAACTCACCATTGAAGCGGAACGTTACTCTTGAAGACGTGGGTGGTGCCGCCATGTACCTATTAAGTGATTTATCTAGCGGCGTATCTGGCGAGATACATCATGTAGATTGTGGATACAATATCGTAGGCATGAAAGCTGTCGATGCTCCAGACATC
>PCAV01000145.1 GCA_002730675.1 Rhodospirillaceae bacterium
AATAGTGCCTTTCGTCCTGTTTCAGGATGGGTTCTGACTACTGGATGATTTGCTGAAGGACAATCTATCTCGGAATCTTTTTTGCCACGGTCGTTGTAGCGGCCTTTATAAATATGTTCTGAGGCGTGTGTAGCTGTTAATCCTTCAAGAAAATTCTTGGTTGGCGCTGATAAACTTTCATAAGCTGAATACATGTTGCTAAACATGGTATCACCGCCGCAAGATGGTAGGATATGAATTTGTAGCATAGTGCCAAGGGGTGGTGTCTCGTCGCAAGAAACATCAGAATGCCAAAATTCACCATTAGCAATTTTTGAGTCTTTTGTGGCGTGAATCTCAAATACCTCTGGGTGGCCTGACATTGTTGGCGCAGCAGGATGCGTGTGTAATTCTCCAAACATCTTGCCGAATTTAACCTGTATCTGCGGTGATATCTCTTTTTGTTCTTTAAAAAATAGCACTTGGTGTTGATGAAACGCTTTTAATATTTCATCAAACTGATCGGCATTAATTTCTTTTGATAAGTCAATCCCTGAAATTTCAGCGCCTAAATTGGGCGCAAACTTTTTTACCTTTATTAATTTATACTGATTATCTACCGCATCGAGCATTCAGTAAATCTCCATCTTTTGACGTTAAAATAATACACAGTGTTTGGCATTGAATCTTCTCATAAAACTTGAACACCATTCCCAATTATAATCATTCGATTTTTTTATTGAAAATAAAAAATAATTATAAGTAACTTTATAAAATTGAAAGATTCGTATTTGGAGATATTTTTATGAGTATAAGAAATTTAAGGACTCTAGTTGCGATTCATAAATATGGGAGCTTTAATGCCGCAGCGGAGATGTTGCGTCTTAGCCAACCTGCTGTGAGCCAGCAAATTAAAAATCTTGAAAAAATGTGGAATAAAACATTGTTTGACCGGAGCAATCGGAGCCCAGAACTGAATTCGATTGGCAAGGCCATTGTGAATGAGGCAGAGATAATCATCAAAGCTTATGATGGTATTCTCAGTTCCGCTTTAGGTAGTGAAAACTTTGAAGGAGAGATAGTTCTTGGCGCTGTTCCAACAACACTTACAGGTCTATTGCCAATGGCAATGCATTTACTTAAACAAAATTATCCAGAACTTAAGGTTATCATTCATCCCTCTCAATCAATCAGGCAAATGTCACAAATTGAACGTGGTTCAATTGATGCGGGAATAATAGGAAAACCAGATATTTTTTCGCATGGGTTGAAATTTAGGCCCATTGCTGACGAGCCGATGCTGTTGCTTGTTCCTCCAGATATCAAAAGTGAGGATCCAATTAAATTGCTGAAAACTCAACCATTTATTCGGTTTGACCGCGAGGCTTTGTTTGGTCAAATGGTCGAGAAATGGCTGCAAAAAAATGGATTAAAAGTGAATGAAACAATGGAGTTGGAGGGCTTAGAGGCCATATCAAGCATGGTGTTTGCAAACCTCGGTGTATCGATTGTTCCAAAGAGCTGTGTAACTTCAATTAATCCAATACCGGTTCGAAGTTTGTCTCTGGGTGCTAATGCGCCTTTTCGCCAACTGGGTTTAGCTTATTTAAACGACAACCCAAAGTCCCATATCATCGAAACGTGTTATGCTGCTCTTATAGAGGCGGTTGCGTTTGGAAAACTAAGTGTTGTTAATTGAACTAACAAAAGTTTTGTGATTCAAATAGCAGGGTTTGTCCCTTTTTGAATTATTTTGAAGATAAGATCTAAAAGATTTGCAACAATTAACAGTTATGTTTTGGAGCTTTCAACATTGATTCAAATAAAAAAAATAGAAAATACAGCTGAGGCTTTGATGGAGAAAGCTGCAATTGAAATCCCCAGTGATTATCTTAATGGCTTAAAAATTGCCGCAAAAGAAGAGGATGGAGATTTATCGTCTTTTGTTTTAGAAGCGATGCTTGAGAATTACGAGGCTGCTAAACAGGACAGAAGTGCCATGTGCGGTGATACAGGTACGCCTCGATGGTATGTTAAGATAGGTAATGATGCCAGAATAGAGGGCGGACCAGTTGCGCTGGAAAGCGCGTTGAGAAGAGCAACTGCAAATGCAACAAAAAAAGTGCCACTGCGTCCTAATCGTGTGCATCCTCTTTGGCGAACAGATTTTGATAACAATGTTGGTATTGGTGCGCCAGAAATAGAATATGGCTTTGAACCTGAAGGCGAATGGGTTGATCTAATCACTGTCCATAAAGGCGGATTGTTCGGGACAGATTACAGAATGTTGTTTCCCTCTGACGGAATTGAGGGGATAAAAAGGTTCTACCTTGACAGTCTTATTGCCTTTGGGAAGAGAGGTCTGGCATGTCAGCCTGCCATAATTGGAATCGGTTTGGGTGGTTCTAAAGACGCATGCATGGTTCTTGGAAAAAGAGCCGCTTGCTTAAGAGTTGTTGGAGACGAGAATCCAGACCCTAAAATAGCTGAATTGGAGCGAGAGTTTAAAGAACTTGGTAATTCAATAGGTATGGGTGCAATGGGTTTTGTGGGTAATTCGATGGTTATAGACTGCAATATTGAAGTAGCTTTCTGCCACACTGGAGGAATGCAGATGTCAGTTCATGCATTTTGTTTATCATCACGTCGCGCGGTTGCACGAATATATCCCGATGGAAAGGTGATTTATCGGACAGATCCGCAGTGGTATACTCCTTATCAAAGAAGAGAAACTGTAGACTGGCAGGAGAGGCCATCATGGCAAAACCACGCCGGATAACATTAAGTACAAATCCAAAGAAAGATGAGTTAGCTAAACTAAGTTTGGGCGATGTCATCTATCTTGATGGTACCATTTATACAGCTCGTGAGGGTGTCTATAAACGTTCATTAGAGGACCAAGTGAGCCTGCCTGTTGATTTACCTAAACGCAGTGCCGCAAATTTTCATTGTTCCCCAGCAGCTTCAATGAATTCTAATGGAAGCTTCAATTTAGGCTCTGTCACTGCAACAGCATCATTTAGATTTTCCAAATGGATCGGACAATGGTTGGCGCAAACTGGCGCAAAGCTAATAATTGGAAAAGGTGGAATGAGTGCAAGGGATTACAAGCAGCATTTTGTTCCGAACGGTGCAATTTATTTGACAACTGTCGGTTATGGCACTGGAGCACTTCTGGGCCGAGGAGTGGAGAGAGTTTCAGGCGTTTATTGGCATTCTGAACTTGGTTTAGCTCAAGCAATGTGGTTGATCGATGTAAAACAAATGGGCCCCTTTATGGTCGAGAGTGATTTACTAGGAAATTCATTATTTGAACGTGAAAACAAAAAAATTGCAGAGGGAATTGGAAAATTATACGAAGGCACCAAGCCCGCCACACTCAAGCGTTATGGTGAAACAGACAACCGCTCAGATGAACTAATTTAAAATGTGCTTAGTCAGCTTTATTAATTAGCAAGGGTATAATTTGCTATTTTAGATAAGTGTTTTTGCCAATCCTAGGTCAATGAATGTTTGAACTTCAATTTATTGTTTTCGTGGCAGTTGGGGCTTCTATTGGTGGCTTTGTGAATGGTATTGCTGGTTTTGGCACAGGTCTATTCGCACTGAGTTGGTGGCTTCTAGTGTTGCCTCCAATGACATCAGTGTTGTTAGTAGTAGCGCTATCTCTTGTAAGTGGACTTCAAGGCGTTGTGGCTATAAAGCAAAATTTAAATTGGCCACGATTATTAAGATTTTTAGTTCCAGCTTTTTTAGGGTTGCCTCTGGGTTTTTTGTTCCTTGAGAGCATAAATGTGCAATTTTTGAAGGTCTTGGTTGGCGTATTACTTTTACTCTTTGGAGTGTTCTTTGCTTTTAGGTCAAATTTTCCGAGGATGGCAAGGGACAATAATTTTGGTGATATGTTGACTGGATTTGCTGGAGGTGTTTTAGGTGCAGTTGCAGGTTTATCTGGAGCATTGCCGACTATTTGGAGTTCTCTTCATGGTTGGAATAAATATGAACAACGAGCCCTGTTGCAACCCTTTAATGTAATCATTCTTGGCACTGTTTTCATATGCTTGCTATACAAGAACCCAATTCATGATCAATTTTTATTTGCGCTTTTCATTTCTATCCCGTTTTCAGTTTTAGGTTCACAGCTCGGTATATTCACATTTAAAAAACTAACAGATAATCAGTTTCGTAGATTATTGGTTTGGCTAATATTTGTGTCTGGTATAGTCTTATTAATCCGTGAAACAAGCGATTTAATTATTCCTTTGATTTAGAACAAGCCAAAACAATTAGAGATTTTAATATGACTGAGATTGCTGAAGGGAGCCGTGATGACATTCATTCTGGCGGAGGTTTGGGCGGAGAAAAAAGCAGTCCGGTAGCATTTCCTATTCCGTCTGAAGAGTTAGGTTCAGTTTCAATTAGTCCATCCGGTTCATTTGAAGCTGGAAGCTATCAAACTTTTACACTGGTGTACACAGCGGGGAAGTTTGGCATTGATGACTCCGGCTCTATGAGGGTTTGTTTTCGTTTCGCTAGTGACCAGACTAAACCGCAGTTTGAAAACCCAAAAGGGCCAAATTATACAACCATAGAAGCATCTAACAACGCAGTATTGAATTATCACTATGACCCTAAAGGGAATGTGAGGCCTTGGGATAGGACATTATACATAAAGGTCGTTCAAGGTTACCTGTCAGAGGGTGATACAATAACTATAGTCTTTGGTGATAAATCAAAAGGTTCACCTGGAATGCGGCTACAAACTTTTTGTGAGGAAAGTTATGAATTTCACACTGTAGTTGACCCAATTGCTACCTATTGCTACCAGCCGATGCCTATCCAGCCTTCTATTAAAATTATTCCGGGCCCCGCAGAAAAATATTTAGCAATTGGGCCGACGGTTCGTGCGGTAGATGAACCATTTCAAATCAAGGTCAAAGGTGAGGACAAATGGGGAAACCCAACAGACCTTTGTGATTGTGAATTCGACATAGATTCCACATGTAAAATTGAAGGCCTTCCTAAAAAGGTTAAGCTAAAACCTGGAGAGTTCACAGCAACATTGTCAGATCTCAGGGTGGGGACGGCTGAGGATTTTATTGTTAAATTTACGAATTATTCGAACGATATAGTTTTTGAGACAAATCCCATAAGAATCGAAAAAGAGCCGCAGTCCAGACATTATTGGGGCGATTTGCATGGACAATCAGAAGAGACTATTGGTACCAACTCTGCGGAGGCTTATTTCAAATTCGCCCGTGATCGAGCATTTGTTGATGTAACTGCTCATCAAGGAAATGATTTTCAAATGACAAGCCAATTTTGGAAACATCTTGATGAATTATGTCATGAGTACAATGAAAACGGAAAATTTATAACAATCCCTGGTTATGAATGGTCTGGAAATACAAGTCTTGGGGGAGATCGAAATGTCTTTTTTCCGTGCGAAGGTCGAACTATTCGTCGGTCATCTCATGCATTAGTTAGTGACCGTTCAGACCTAGATACTGATTGCAACTCTGCTGAAGATCTGTTTTCTGCTTTCGCAAGAGGTAATGAAACAGATGTTATTATGTATGCTCACTGTGGCGGACGTTACGCAGACATCGAGCTTGCTCACGATGGACGTTTTGAAAAATCCATGGAAATACATTCCAGCTGGGGAACATTTGAGTGGCTAGTTCATGACGCCTTTCGTCTAGGCTATAGATTTGGAATAGTCGCCAATTCAGATGGACATAAAGGTAGACCCGGAGCCAGTTATCCGGGCGCATCTCAATTTGGCGCTGTCGGAGGCCTTACGTGCTTTCTCATAAATGAGCTAACTAGAGAAACTGTTCTAGACTGTATGCGAAAGCGACACCACTATGCCACGACTGGGGGAGAAAATGGCCGGCCACTGATTAATTTACATACTTCTTTTACTTTACCCGGACGTATATATCATGACGACCCTAACTTATTTGATACTAGTTACATCGAAGCTTCAAGCGCTTTGATGGGGGACATAGTTCATCTGCCAGACGGTGAAATGGAGCTAGACGTTGAGATAAATTGCAATGTACCCATTGAGCGCATAGATATATTCAATGGCCTAGAAAAGTTAGAAACAATAAAGCCATACAAACAAGATGAATTAGGAAACAGGATAAGAATAATCTGGGAGGGAGCAGAATACCGGGGTCGCTTTAGAGAAGTCATATGGGATGGTTTAGCCTTTTTATCAGATAATGAGATCGTTTCATCGAAGGCTATAAATTTCTTTAACAAAGACAAAAGCCTTACTCAACTTTCTCCTAATGAATTGAAATGGACGGCGTTAACTACAGGCAACATTGGTGGTTTCGACATGAGCTTATCTGATCCTTACAGTGGCACTCTGAAAATTGAAACACCTCTTGTAAAGGCCAGCATTCCAATTGAAAACATAGGCTATGAGGATAACATTTTTGATAATAGCGGTGTTTTGCCAAGATATTTGAAGGTTTTCAGACTACCAACTGAAAATCCTCATAAGACAATGCAAGTGAACTATCCTGTAGAACTAAATTCAAAAGGTGACAATCCTATCTTTGTGAGGCTCACTCAGGAAGACGGTACGTTAGCTTGGACAAGTCCAATCTACGTTTACAGATAGCACATGAAATTCTGTTTGAGATACTTCAAGAGCGTTAGCTTTTATAAAATGTTGCCTAGCCTATAAAAAGGCTAGGCATTCGAATTATCTGACATTGATTTGAAGCAACAATTTAGGTGTATATCTCACTAGAATATTTTGTCACCAGAAAAGCCTCTAGTCCTTCTATGCTTCCCTCATAACCATATCCACTATGTTTCAGTCCGCCAAATGGCGTTTCGACTGAATGAATGTGCATAGAATTTACTGCAAGCATTCCAGACTCAATTTCCGATTTTAATATCTGACTGGTTCTTGGGTTGCTAGTAAATGCATATGATGCGAGGCCAAAGGGCAAAGAATTTGCTCTTTCTATAATTTCATCGATAGATGAAAATGATGCGCTGGGAGCCACTGGGCCAAATGGCTCTTCAATCATGATTTTTGCAGTATCAGGAACATCTCTGATCAGAGTAGGTTCAAAGAATGAGCCCGGGCTTTGACCTCTCCCGCCTCCAGAAATTACTTCTCCTCCGCTTGAAATCGCATCAGATATGAAGTCTTCCATTACTTCTAATCGTCGGTCTGCCACTAACGGTCCCATAGTTGACTTTGAGTCGAGTCCGTCTCCAACGTTTATTGCTTCAACATGACTTTTGAATGATTTTATGAATTCATCATAAACTGGTTCCTCAATAAAAAATCTTGTTGGAGAAATACACACTTGGCCAGCATTTCGAAATTTCCCTGCAGCACAATGTTTTACAGCAGCTTCAATATCTGCGTCTTTGAAAATCATTACAGGCGAATGTCCTCCGAGTTCCATCGTACACCTAATCAGATTTTGCGCTGCCAGTTTTTGCAGATGAATTCCTACAGGCACACTGCCAGTGAAGCTGAGTTTTCGTGGTATTGGAGAAGCGAGCAAATGCTCTGATACCTCTGAAGGCACACCAAATACTATATTCAAGACCCCAGCTGGTAGGCCAGCTTCCATTAGAGCGTGACCAATTGCTATTGCTGTTGCTGGAGTTTCTTCACTAGGTTTGATCGTAATTGAGCATCCAGCTGCTAGCGCCCCGGCAACCTTTCTCATTACGTTGGTAGCAGGAAAATTCCATGCGACAAAGGCCAGCACCGGCCCCACAGGCACTTTTCTGGCTTCATGTTCCATGTTTGGAATTCTTGAAGGAATTATTCGACCATAGACCCGCTTACCCTCTTCTCCATACCATCGC
>PCAV01000146.1 GCA_002730675.1 Rhodospirillaceae bacterium
ATACAACCATCGGCTAATGCCCACTCTCGCGCTTCATCTATCTCGGTTACAAAAGCAACGATTTTCTCTCTTGTTCTAATCAAGAGTTCTAATTTATCAAATTGATTTGGCCCCCCCCTTAACTTTATGGATTTAGCTCCATCGTCGATAACTAATTTTTTTTTCCCTAACGAAACGGGCCGAGCAAACAAACTACTTCCAGGAACAAAAAGGCCGCGCTCGGGCGCGGCCTTTTTCGTTAAATCCATCATTATATGACTTTAATCACCTAGTTGTGGATCAGGCTCAAGATCGCTGCCAGATATATCTTGCCCTCCTGTCGGTACAGATGATCTCCCCTTTTCTGAGCGTCCATTTTCGTCGGAAGGCTTATTTCTTGATAGACTATCGCCATTGATAAGGCTTTGAATTTCATCACCAGAAAGGGTCTCATATTCCAATAGTCCGCGAGCGAGCATCTCCAATTCGGAGTCATTATCGCTAAGGATCTTTGACGCATCGCGATATGCATCATCGATTATTCGTCGCGTTTCTTCATCAATGGATTTAGCTGTTGCATCAGAAAGGTTTTTTGTCTGCGTGACTGAGTGCCCGAGGAAAACCTCTTGTTGGTCAGCCCCATACGCCAAAAATCCAAGTTTTTCACTCATACCCCATTCGGTAACCATCCGGCGCGCCATGTCAGACACCATCTTAATATCAGATGATGCTCCAGTAGTGATTTTTTCTTCTCCAAAAATCATTTCTTCCGCTATCCTACCACCACACGCTACCCGGAGATCAGCGTAAATTTTTGCTTTCGAAAGGGATATTCGATCACCCTCAGGTAGTCTCATAACCATACCGAGGGCTCTTCCTCTTGGTATGATTGTCGCTTTGTGAATAGGATCGGAATCTGGGCAGTGAAGAGCAACAACAGCGTGCCCTGCTTCATGGTAAGCTGTTAGTTTCTTTTCCTCATCCGTCATCACCATGGAGCGCCGCTCGGACCCCATCATCACCTTGTCTTTTGCTTCTTCGAATTCATTCATGAAGACAACTCGTTTACCTTTTCTGGCCGCAAGAAGAGCTGCCTCATTTACCAAATTGGCTAAATCGGCTCCAGAAAAACCAGGTGTGCCTCTTGCTATAGTACGAGCCTCTACATCCGGCCCTAGGGGAACTTTGCGCATATGAACCTTTAATATGCGCTCGCGACCTAGTATGTCCGGATTTGGAACAACCACCTGTCTATCAAATCTACCTGGGCGTAGCAATGCTGGATCCAAAACGTCGGGGCGGTTTGTTGCGGCTATTAATATTACGCCTTCGTTTGCTTCAAAACCGTCCATTTCAACGAGCAACTGGTTCAGTGTCTGCTCACGTTCGTCGTTTCCACCGCCCAAGCCTGCGCCGCGATGTCTCCCGACAGCATCTATTTCATCGATAAATACGATGCATGGAGCGTTTTTCTTTCCCTGTTCGAACATATCTCTTACTCGGCTAGCACCAACGCCAACGAACATTTCAACAAAGTCAGATCCGGAAATTGTAAAGAAAGGCACTTTAGCTTCACCCGCTATTGCTCTCGCCAAAAGTGTTTTTCCAGTACCCGGTGGACCGACCAGAAGACAACCCTTGGGGATTTTTCCTCCCAGTCGTTGAAATTTCTGTGGATCCTTCAAAAACTCAACAATTTCTTCCAATTCCGTCTTTGCCTCATCGATGCCGGCGACATCGTCGAATGTAACGCGTCCCAACTTCTCCGAAAGTAGTTTCGCTTTACTCTTCCCAAAGCCCATTGCTTTTCCGCCGCCGCCTTGCATTTGACGCATAAAAAATATCCAAACCCCAATAAATAGGAGCATAGGAAACCAGGAAATGAGAATACCTAGCAGTCCTGACATACCTTCCTCTTTAGGAGCTGCAGATATCCTGACGCCACCCTCTCGCAACCTGTCGACTATACCGGGATCGTTCGGTGTGTAGGTTGAAAATGCTCGGCCGTCATTAAAATGTCCGTTTATATTGTTTCCTTGGATAGTGACGTCGCTCACCCTACCTTGTTCTACTTCCCCTAAGAAATCTGAGAACGCTAGGCTGGAGTAGCTACTGCGAGAGGTATTATTCTGGAACAGATTGAAGAGAGCCACTAGCAAGACTCCAATCACTACCCACAAAGCTATATTTCGGCCAAATTTATTCACTTAAAAGTCCTCGTAAAACTTATTAAAATTGCATACATGTAAAAATCCCAAAAAAGGCTTTATAGAGTCGATTGAAGCCATCTACTTTAGGCTTTAAGGCCGCGGACCCAAGAGGCGTCAGGCCGGAAGTCACAGGAAACGATATTCGATGACCTTTCACACTTTTTTCGATCAATACCCTCAAAGTGGGGTATGATAAGGTCGCCGTCAAGGCTTCTAGCTACAGGAATCGTTATTCTTGCATGAAAAGGTATCGAAAAATCGAAAATATCGGATAAACTTGGTGTCTGATCTTCTTTGATTTTTCTCCATCCTTGTTCTCCTAGAGGTTCTAGCGTCAACTTTTTATCAAAATTTTGGAATACTTCGAACCTATTATCCCATCTAAGTTTTGCGCCGGGCGCTATGACAACTGACAGACATCTTCTTTTGATTTCTCTATAAATCCAAATTTTACCCGAAATTGTCTTTTCAATCACGCAACCACCAAGCGTAGTCTTGCCATTCTTCTCTCGTTTCAAAATATCGATCAAACGACTAATCTTTTTTTTATTTGATGGCCATGGCGCTCCACCTATACTAATCAAAAGGCGAAGTAGAATAAGTTCCTTGAATTTGTTCGGCATTTTCTCGAAACTCGACATATTGATCCATGCTATGCCCGTTTTAAGTATTCCACCATTATTTTTAATAAAACTGGACGAAAAGTGGTCAAAAGCGTCCCTTAGTTTTTCCATTGCAGATGCAAGCCGGAGGGTTTTATTTCTTTCAAGCCCCGTTTTCTCGATATCCGGCATCATTTGCCTAATTTTTACTCGGCAATATTTTGTATCTTGATTAGTGGGATCGACAACCCATTCTTGGTTAAAGGCTTTACAAGTTGCAATCAGACGATGTTTAGAAATTTTTAATAAAGGACGAAGTATACGTAAGCCTCCAACAACGGCGTTGCTGCGCATTCCGCTTAAACCTTCCGGCCCACTATTCGCTAAAAGGCGCATACAAATAGTTTCCATCTGATCCTCAATGGTATGAGCTAGCATCACCGCGCCTACCGAGTTAATTCTGCACCAATCTCCAAGAAGTTGAAATCGCCATTTACGTGCAAAGGCCTGAATTCCGTGGCGTGGGAAAGGCTGATCTAACAGAAGTGTCACATGAGGAATTGCCCGTTTTGTCAGCCAGCTCTTAACTTGCGCAGCCTCTATTGCTGACTCTTTCCTAAGCCCGTGATCAACAGTTAATGCCGTTATTTTCGCACCATTTTGTTCCCCCCACGTGTGGGCAAGCAGACAAAGAGCTAAGCTGTCTGCACCTCCAGAAACACCCACGGCAACGTGCAGATATTTTCCATTTATAAACGATCCCCGCATTAACTTTAGAAATTCATTGTTATCAATCGGAGGAGTGATGGAGTTATATCTATTATCTGAGACCAATGCTCTTATGCCGCACAACCATGCCGCTTACGCGCATTGATAGCGCGGCGAATCAAGCTTTTTGAGCTATTTGGAAATTCTGACAATAGCTGCGCAAAAGCAATGCAGGCATCCGCTCGACGCTCTAATTTTAGAAGCGATAGCCCCAATTTCAGCAGATTATCTGGAGTTTTAGAACTTTTAGAGTGCTGCTCGTAGCCAGAAATGAAAATTTCGGCGGCATCCTCGTATTTCCCTCTCGTGTAATATGTCTCTCCTAACCAATACATAGCATTGGGTACTAGAGGATCATCGGGATGGGTAATCAGAAATTCTTTCAGTGCCAGCTCTGCTTTTTCAAACTCTCTTTTACGCAGATACCCAAAAGCATATTGATATCTTGCTTTGGCATCACCTTCTGGTAACAATCGATTCTGCTTTTTGGCAGAACCCACCTTAATACGAGATAAAGCCTCTCGGTTCTGTTTAATCGAGTTCCTCTTGTCATCTAAATGACGAGAGGATCCGATCTGTTTTTTAGCGAGATCATCGCGGCTTATATACCCTAAAACACCAGGCTTTGAAATTTGATTGGGTACAACAATTTCACTTCCATCTGAATTTTTATCGTTAGGCATGCCTGTTATTTGTTCCGATTTTTTTCTCGACGAATTTTTTGCTTCCAAAGATGCTAAACGTGCATCCAGATCCGAGATTAAGTTATCGACCCGGTTGTTCAGCTCTTCAGCAACACCTTGCAGTGACCTAACTAGTGCTTCAAGGTTTTGAAGTTTAACTATTGTACTAGCCACCGAATCTGTTTTTGGAAAGACTTGTTTCCCGAGAGTATTAGTAGATTCTTTGTCGTTCCTTATGATTTTCTTTTGAACAGTGTCTGATTTTTGTTTTGAGAAAAGGTGGATTTGAAGATCTTTTATTTCTAGTTCAAGACGATTTAGTCTATTGTCGATATCCGAATTGAAACTAGTTTGCGCTACCGCATTTTGTGCAACGAGCTGGATAAAAAAAGAAAGAAGCCAAAATAACGCTACTGTTCGCGATAGTTTATTCCGCATAATTCGATGCCAGCTATTAGTATGCACGGTCTCTAAATAATAACGTTATATTTTTAAAACGTGTGGAAATTAAGGCGCCATCCGATTTTATTTGGATGGCGCCCTTAAAATTAATGCTAAAAAGTCAACTAGTCTACAACCGTTACACCTCTACGGTTTTGCATCCATGCACCTTTATTGTTACCTAGCGCAGTTGGGCGTTCTTTACCGTAACTTATTGTGCTAATTCGTCCACCGTCAATCCCACGCGCGACCAAATAGTCTTTAACTGAACTTGCTCTTCGTTCTCCTAGAGCCAGGTTATACTCCCGCGTCCCTCTCTCATCACAATGCCCTTCCACTGTTACACGCACGCTTGGATATTTTTGAAGCCATAGTGCTTGGCTATCAAGTGTTGATTGGGCCGATGAGGTCAGATCTGATTTATCGTATCCGAAGAATACTCTATCCCCAACTTCGGCTATAAATTCTTCCTTTGAGCCTGGTTCTAGAGCCGATGATCCTACTCCACTGCCAGAGGATGAACCGGTAGTACTTGCTACAGTACCTGTTCCACTAGACCCGCTGGATATGTCTTGATCTTGAGCGCAAGCAGACACCAAGACTACGGAGGCCAAAAGTGCTAAAATATTTAGTCGCATAATCCACCTCTTAAAAAACATAGTTAGCCCTAACGTCCAAACCATCTTAGACTCGAACGTAAGAATGAGAATATTCCTTACTTTGTAACAGAGTGCCAAGGAATAAACCAAACAAAATAAATTAAATTACAAATAAAATTCGATTCTCTTTCATTTTTAAGGGTTAAGCGGCGACCATGCGGGGTCTGAGGCGTCTAACGGAGTAACAATCTCACGCTCATTGTAGCCGGTTAGATCAATTGAAAATAATTTTACAGACCTTGTAACACCGTCTGCAGTCGGTTCTGTTTGTCTAAAAAATATCAAAACGCGTCCATTTGGGGCCCAAGTTGGCGACTCTACAAGGTAGCCATCGGCTAAGATCCGCTCATTCTTGCCATTGGGCTGCATCACTCCAATGAAAAATTTACCCTGAAACATCTTAGTAAACGCTATTAGGTCGCCGCGGGGCGACCAAACGGGCGTTGCATAGCGACCCTTTCCAAAGCTTATTCTTTTAACCTCGCGACCGTTTGAATTCATAACATATAGCTGTTGCGTGCCGCCTCTATCAGAATTAAAGACTATCCGAGATCCATCTGGAGAATATGTTGGAGATGTATCAATTGAGGGACTCTGGGTTAGTTGTCGAACTCTTCTTGTCGCCAAATCCATTGTGTAAATATTCGTAACCCCATTTTTTGCGAGGCTCATAATAACTTTCGATCCATCGGGGGAAAACCTAGGAGCAAAAGTCATACCGGGAAAGTCGCCCAGAACTTCTTGCTGGCCAGTATCAATGTTGAAGATATAAACTCTCGGTTTTCTATTGTAGTAGGCTAGGTAGGTAATTTCCTGCATTGTTGGGGAGAACCTTGGTGTCAGTACAAGGTCTGATCCATCAGTTAGAAAACGATGGTTAGCCCCATCTTGGTCCATAATTGCTAATCTTTTAACTCGATTATCCGAGTCACCGCTCTCCGAGATGTAAACTATTCTAGTATCAAAATAGCCATCCTCCCCGGTAATTCTTTTATAAATTAAATCAGAAATAATATGTGCTACACGCCGCCAATTCTTCGGAGTAGTGAAATATGCATTTCCTACCATTTGTTGCTCAGCAAAAACATCCCAGAGACGAAATTGAACGTTTAATCGACCGTCGGCATTAATGTTTACGGCTCCGTGGACCATTGCCTGAGCATTAAGAACACGCCAATTTCCGAATTGAGGACGCAGATCCATTTCTATTGATGTTTCTAGAAAGGCTTTTGGATCTATCGGTGCAAATAAGCCTGAACGCTCCAGATTCGCTGATATAACGGTTGAGATTTTCTTTCCAAGATTCTCATTTTTAATCTCATCTGTTTTAAAAATTGTAACCGCGATTGGCATAGGATCAGCACGCCCTTGTGTTACGTCTATCCTTAACTCCGCGTGGCTGCTCTGGCATATCAGGTAAAAAGCAGCAAAATACAAACAAAATGTCCGAATCTTTAGATACTCTAAACGTAACAAACTAGTCTCCATAAAAAAGAAGCCTTCACGAATCACTGTAACATATTTTTTGGATCAAAGTTGAAAGTAAATGATTTCCAAACCTCATATTTTCCAACTGGCAGCTTTAGTGGAATGCAGTCTGGGTGGCTCAGAGCACGCAAAGCACTCTCAGCTGCTGCTCGGAAAAACGGGTCAGAGTTCATTCTAGTTCCATCCACAACTCGAGCGGTTCTAACGGTTGCGTCTGGGTTCATTCTCATCTCAATTTCAACGCTCAGTGCTTCAGCTTGACGAGCGCCCGCAGCAATATTCCAACACCCAGCAATTTGCTGACGAAGCACATCTATTTCACTCATTGTCACTTTTCGATCTTCCCGAAAGTCGCCACTACTGCGGCCTTTGGATAATTTCCTCAATCTATCTCCTATCGATTTCTTTTCAATACGCTTCCTTTGATCTATTTTTTCTTTTTTCAGGTTTTTCAAAAGACTAGAGAACTGCTTTTTTATAGGGCGTTTCGTCGGTTTTGGTCTCTTTCTTACTTTAACAATCGGACGCGGTTTCGGCTTCGCTTTAGGTTTGGTAGCTTTCAATTTTGCAGGCTTCGGCCGTTTACGTGGCTTCGCCTCAGGTACAGGAACAGTTTTATCTCTAACTAATTGAGGCTTTTTGTTTTCTTGAGACGAAGCCCTTTTTTGTTTTGCAGATTGTTTCGTATTTGGCGATTTGATCTTGCTCTTTTTCTTTGGCTGAGTGTCCATCTCTGGCGGGAGATTAGTAACTTTTGCTACATCAGCTAATTTTACAAAAATTAACCTATCCAGTTTCGGTGGGTCGCGTTTTATATGCGGTAATCCAAGCCAAACTATTAAAATTACTAATAGGTGTAATGCACCAGATGATATAAACCCGAGTTTCATCCAAATTCTCTGGGGTTATTGAACGTTTTGTTTTGGAAACGCTTCAATTTCACTCCTCAAGTTTGCTAGATCTGTTCTTAACGCAATAACCTGAATTCCAGCATTCCTTATTTCACCAGCCACCACCGCTATTGCTCCGTAATTCAGTCGCGCGTCCCCTCTCAGATGCACTTTGACTTTTGGGTTTGCCAACTTCATTTGAGCTAATTGGGGTGCCAATGAAGGCAGCAGAATTTCTTTTTTATTTATGTAGATACGTTTATCTTCATCAACTTCAACATTTAACGGTGTGTCATCATCGGCAATTATATACTCTTTACTTACTTTTGGCAGTTGGACGGGGATCCCTAGAACAAGAAGGGGAGCTGTAACCATAAAGACAACTAAAAGTACCAACATTACGTCTACGAAAGGCGTAACATTGATTTCGCTCATTGGCCGGGATCTTTTTCTCCGCTCGGCAGTCCGGTTACTAGTCTGTATCCCCAATATTACGCTCCCTTGTCTAAGTTTCGTGAGAGTATAGAAATGAATTCTGCCGCAAATCCCTCTAGGTTTTGCGCAAAACGGTCAAGGTCATGACTAATTTTATTGTATGCCACTACAGCGGGTATCGCGGCAATTAATCCTAACGCCGTTGCGAATAAAGCTTCTGCAATACCAGGAGCGACCACCGATAATGCTGTCGTTTTAGTCGCCGCAATGGCTTGGAAGGCGTCCATTATACCCCAAACTGTTCCAAAAAGACCAACAAAGGGTGCGGTAGACCCAACAGATGCTAAGAACGACATATTTTTCTCTAGACGTTCCATTTCGCGATCTATGGTGAGGTTCATTATTTGCTGAATACGCACTCGGAGGCTACCTCTTGCCTCCTCACTCTTCCGCGCAAGATCCTTAGAGTTTCTCCATTCTCTCATTGCTTCTGAGAAAACTAAAGACATTGGATCAAGCGGATTGTTTCCTATTCTGTCGTAAAGCTCTTCAATAGATCCACCAGACCAGAAACTATCTTCAAAAGCTCTAACGTGAGTCCTCAATCCCCTTAATTTGAGAATTTTATCAAAAATTACCGTCCAGCTAAAAATAGAGACTACTATAAGACCTAGCATCACCACTTTCACTACTGGATCAGCGGCTAAAAATAAGCCCATTATAGAGAGGTCTTTGTCTACCGATCCTCCTAATTGAACACTGTCTACAATAGCTTGCTCCATTTAGACCACCATTTCTAAAATTCGTTTATGATTAATTTGCCCGAGATAGCTTCTTTTAACTCTTTTGGCAAACGCTTTGCCTTTCCCATTGCGCTGACGCATGCAATTTCCGTCTCTATGGAAACGAGCAGATCATCTGTTGCTTTTTTTTCGTTAATTCTATGGATAGTTTGCTCAAGAAAAATCCTAGCACCTGTAAAGCTATTAAAACTGGTTCGTACTTCGACCAAATCATCCAAATAAGCAGGGGTGATGTATTCAACGTTGCACCGACGAACCGTTAACAAAACATTTTGATCCTTAGTCAAACGACTTTGATACAATCCAAGAGCTCGAAGCGCTTCTGTCCTAGCATGTTCTGCGATAGTTAGATATTCTGTGTGATAAACAATACCACCTGCGTCAGTAGCATCATAATAAATCCTCGCTCTAAAATTGTGCACCCCATTAGACCAAGGTATATCTGCTAAACTTATTTTATTCATCATAAGTATCAGACCTAATAGACTGATAAATATCCTGCTCATCATTTGACAGCATATCAAGCTGAGCTCGTTTTTTTTTCGGCTTTAGCCCGAGGTAGTCATACGCATTTGGGGACAGTACTCTACCTCTTGGAGTTCTATCGATAAATCCTTGCTGCAAGAGATATGGTTCAATAACTTCCTCTATAACATCTCTTTGTTCAGAGAGAGCCGCAGCCAGTGTATCAACCCCGACAGGACCCCCAGAGTAGTTTCTGGCTATACAATTTAAATAACGTTTATCCATAGCATCCAAACCCAGGTTATCAACTTCTAGTCGCCCCAATGCTGAATCAGCAGCTTTTGCGTCAATTACTTCACTAAAAAGAACTCCTTCAAAATCTCTGACGCGACGTAATAAGCGCCCTGCGACCCTTGGCGTACCTCTTGAACGCCTTGCTATTTCGTTTGCACCATCGGTTGTTATATTGAACGATAATTTGTCGGCTGCTCGCTTGATTATTTCTTCTAACTCATCTTCGGCATAAAACTGCAATCGCATTGGAATTCCAAAACGATCTCTCAGTGGGGTCGTTATCAAGCCAGAACGAGTTGTAGCGGCAATTAAAGTGAATGGCGGTAGATCTATCCTCAATGATCGAGCTGCGGGCCCCTCTCCTATCATCAAGTCTAACTGAAAGTCCTCCATTGCAGGATAAAGTACTTCTTCTATAGTTGGATTCAAACGATGGATTTCGTCGATAAACAAAACATCTTTAGGTGATAGGTTAGTCAATAGAGCCGATAAATCGCCAGCCTTTGTAATGGTGGGACCCGACGTCATTCTAAAATTAACGCCTAATTCACGAGCTACAATTTGCGCTAATGTTGTCTTTCCCAAACCTGGTGGCCCATGCAACAAGACGTGATCCATCGCTTCTTGGCGACCTTTCGCAGCATCTATAAAAACGCGTAAATTGCCTCTGATTTGCTTTTGGCCTATAAACTCTTCCAAATTCTGGGGTCGCAAGGAGCTATTTTGATAATCGTCTTTAGCGACTCCCGGGTTGACGATACGCTCGTTTTCATTCTTGTTTCTTGTATTCTGTTCGCTCACGAAGCTAGCTCCTTGAGCGTGGCGGCTACAAGCTTATCAAGTGTTTCAGTGTTCGTTGGTTCGCTGCTAGCTTGAGATACTGCTTTTTGCGCTTCAAAACGGCTAAAACCTAAATTCACCATTGCTGAGATTGCATCTACTAATAGTGC
>PCAV01000147.1 GCA_002730675.1 Rhodospirillaceae bacterium
TATGACCTGGGCTTAATATATGACACGGAGCGTCTCGAAGATGGAGACGTTCGTATTTTGATGACGCTAACGGCTCCGGCGTGTCCGGTTGCGGGTGAGATGCCATTTGATGTAGCGGCTGCTGTTTCCGGCGTCGACGGCGTCGGGGAGGTAGAAGTAGTCTTGACATGGGACCCCCCTTGGACACAGGATAGGATGACGGAAGATGCGAAATTAATTCTTAATATTTATTGATCAATTTTTGTTCTAATTTTTTGAAAATACGTGTAGTATTGCTAACGGTTTTATGAGGTCTACAAATGCTACAGTTTGAACCAGGAAAAGCACCGATAACCCTCACCGCAGCAGCAGTAGAGAGAGCAAAGTACCTTATTGAAAAAAGTGAAGATAAAGAAATCCTCGGGCTACGGGTTGGTGTAAAATCTACCGGTTGTTCAGGACTAAGCTATTTTGTCGAGTATGCTACGGAGCAGAAGAAGTTTGAGGATAAAGTAGAAGAAAGTGGTGTCACACTTTTTATAGACCCGACAGCCGTCATGTTTATTTTGGGGTCCGAAATGGACTATAAAGAAGACAGAATGTCGTCCGGTTTCGTCTTCAATAATCCTAACGAAGTTAGCCGTTGTGGATGTGGGGAAAGCTTCTCAGTCAAGTGACCTCATCTTGGCTTTATAATGTTACGTCGGTATTTAGTTATCTAGAAGTGTCTCGGCGCTGTTCCGTTTATTATAAAAAGTAAAGAATGATGTCGGTTTCATCGGAAAAACAACATCCTTTGAGGGGCATTCTGTTTTTTATGATAGCAATCTTTCTCATTTCTGTGGTCGATACGGTTTGTAAAGTTTTTACAAGGGACCTTCATTCAATCCAACTTGTGTGGGGTTATTTCGTTGGCATAAATCTATCATTATGGGTCTTTTTTCTTTTCAAGAAAAAAAAACTGTCCAAACTGCGAACAACTGAACGGCTATTGCTCCAAATTATACGCCCTGCTTTTTTGGTTTGTTCAATATCAAGTCTTTTTATCGGTCTGACGTATTTGCCAATAGCGGAGGCCACAGCGATTGGCTTTGTTGCTCCGTTGTTCATAACAGCCCTGGCGGTTCCTATTCTAAAAGAGAAGGTGGATATACATAGGTGGAGCGCGGTAGGTATTGGTTTAGTAGGTGTAATTGTAATAATCCGTCCCGGCGGTGATCTTTGGCATTTTGCTTCCGTTATGCCATTATTGGGAGCTCTGTTTTTCGCACTTTTCCAAATTATGACCAGGCTGCTGGCTGCGACTGAAAGGACACATACAACTCTATTTTATACTGGCCTTGGGGGGTTAGCTTGGTCCAGCCTAATTGTGCCTTTCGTCTGGACCACACCATCTGTCACGCATATCCTTGTGTTCTTAGCAACTGGAACTATGGGAGCAATGGCTCATCTATGTATGATTACCGCTTTCGATAACGCTGAAGCCTCATTGTTGGCACCTTATAATTACACCAAGCTGATATGGGTGGCGGCTTTGGGGTATTTAATTTTTAATGACATACCAAGCCTGGATATGTGGCTCGGAGCAATCATCATAGTTTCAGCAGGTTTTTATGTTCTCTACCGAGAAAAGAATGTAAATGTAAAAACGTAGATTTTTTGAAGAGGAAAGTAATTGTGGCTGAGGTAATTAATGGGGGGTGTCATTGTGGGAATATTACTTTGTGCTTCAACATCTCTAGCTCTTTTGACGAATTACCAATAAGGGCATGCCAATGCAGCTTTTGTAGGAAACATAACGTTAGAGCAACTGCCGATCCAAAAGGCGAGCTTGAAGTTTATATCAAAGATAACAGTAAACTATCTAAGTATCGTTTTGGTTTGGGAATAACGGACTTTTTGGTTTGTAAGGAATGTGGAATATACGTTGCGGCCGTTATGGAAGATCCTGAAAATGGAAAACTCCTTGCAACATGTGTAGTCAATGCATTGGATGTTTCTGATAAAAATGTTAAGGCTCCGGCTGCTGCCCACTATGAAGAGGAAACATCAACTGATCGCCTTCAAAGAAGGCGAAAGCGGTGGATGAGAGCAAACCTCATCGGCTAAATTCATGCCTGCTTAATGCCACTAATTCGTTTTAGTACACCAGGTATAAATTCTTTTGCTTGAATGTTGATAAACCCAGCATTGCTGAAATATAGCATGCAATCATCGACCGATTGCGCTAATCCCATTGAATTATTAAGTGTTTGTGCAAGCCCCCACATGGCGGGGTCAGCTGGTCCATCTCGCCTGCCATTTAATGCCTCACCTATTAAGTGCATTTCTCCTCCTGCCACAAGAGCGTCGTACGATTTGGATATAACATGACCGATCGCCTCTCGCCCATACATTGGTAAATTACTTGCCATAATGGCGACATCAAGACCTGATGGGAACGCGTCAAAATTGAAGTCTGCTGCTAGTGTTGATATTTGATCTGAAAGGCTGAATGACTCGATGAATTCGGCAGCTATTTGTACTACTTCGGGAAGGTCTAAAACGGTAGCTGTCAGTTTTGGATATTTTTTGCAGGCTTCTATGCAATAAGCCCGCGAACCACCGCCAATATCGAGAAGTTTTGTCCTGCCAGTGAGGTCCACCTGTCGGAGGAACTGCCGACGAGCCCCTCTTCCGATACTTAAAGTAGCCCCGTGATACCGGCGCGCCTCAGAGAGTGAAATATTCTTTACTGTTTTATTATCTAGTTCAGGGGGAGATTTTTCTCTGAGGAATTCCGCTAATTGTCCCCATTTATCCCAATCTGGGTGTGTGAAAAACATCCACTCTCTTGCATAGGTAGATTTTGTTCTAACTAAAAACCTTTCTACGTCTGGAGCGTTCTCAATAAATTGTTGTTTTTGGATAATAATCCTAAACCGAGGCAAGCAATGATGATTCGTTCGGCGTTTAATTTGCTTATACCTAAAGCGTCTATGAGTAGGTGCTCTGTGTTTGCGCCTTCGCTAATCTTAGAGAATAGATCGAGTTCGACAGCTGCCAATAGAGCGACAGTTTCTCGGTAAGCTCGTGCAAGTCTTTGAAGCCGAACGGTGTTCGGCCGACTTGGGTTCAAATTAACGACCCTTCCAGTTTGGTTTTCTTTTTTCGGAAAAAGCTAACGGACCCTCAATCATATCCTCACTGGCGTATAGTGTTTTGACGCTATCATATTCTTTAAGCATTGCCTCTTTAACATCACTATGTTCTAAGCCACGCCTTATTACATCCAGGCTTGTCCGAATTGAAACAGGGGAACATTCTAAAATTCGTTTTGCGAAATCCTTGGCGGCTGTAACCGCTTGTCCCTCAGGCACTAATTCTGTGACGAAGCCGAGTTGATAACCCTCTGCTGCCGGAACGTGTCTTCCTGTCAATATCATTCCCATTGCACGTTTTAAGGGTATCATTCTGGGGAGGCGATGAAGACCCCCTGCCAAGGCAGCTAGTCCGACCTTAGGCTCCGGCAAGGCAAATAGTGCATTTTCAGCGGCAATAATCACATCGCATGCCAGAGCAAGTTCAAAACCTCCACCCATAGCTACGCCGTTTACAGCTGCTATAAGGGGCTTAGTTCTCTCAAAACGCTCGGTTATTCCACCAAATCCACTTTTGGGCTTTTCTCGAGAACCTCCTTCTGCTTGCCAACGTAGGTCGTTGCCCGCACTGAAAGCTCGATCACCTTCGCCTGTTAATATGCCAACCCAAATTTCTGGGTCGTTTTCAAATTCATCAAAAATTTCGTGCAACTCAAAATGCGCTGGGGAATGAAGGGCATTCATGCGTTCAGGTCGGTTTAATGTAATTGTAAGGATATGACCGTCCTTATCTGCTTTAAAAAATTCTGGCATATTTAGCTCCTTTTTAAAACTTATGCTGCTTCTTTAACCTGTCTTGGTTTATAGATGGCGGTATGTTTAATCTGCGTTAAAAGCGAATTCTCTTCACCAATAACCGATACGTCTATCTCAACAAAGCTGTGACCCTTTCTTTCATACAAATTTGTTACTAATGCGTGTGCCGCTATGGTCTGGCCAATATGTGCGGCTGTTATATTTTGAATCTCGCTTCCAACATGTATCCATGGTCCCAACAACACATTCATCGACAATGCTCTGTTCGCCAAGCGTAAGATCCAACCTGGATGGATAATACCTTCTTTTTTAAAAATTTTACTTGGTTCTCTAACATCCTGTAGATACTGACTCTGGTCCTCACTAGACATTATCTGCTTGAAAGTTCCAAGCGTCTTTCCAATTGGGAGGGATGTTTTGGACGCTTGAGGGCGTTTGTCAAATTCTGGAAGTTCGACCTCTTGAAAATCAATACTCTTTCGTTCCGAACAGCTGGCGGCCAATTTAGCGATCCCAATAGCGCATCGTTCACCCAAACTTTCAACAACTAGTGATAAACTATTGTCTAAAGGATCGCCTATGATATCCGTCTTCGCTCCATCGTAGACAGGTTTAAGTAAGCGACATTCTGCATAACCGTTGTTTAGCCATTCTTCTCCAAAGTGTTGAACCATAGGATAAATCATGTACGCATATATCTCTACGCCAGGGACGAGCCCGCCCTTGAAACCAAATTTTTTTGCAACAGAGTCATCATGTATTTTATTCTCTGAACTAGCCGATAGATTATAAGCTTGGACGGAATGTTTAAGGGCTGAAGTGTTGCTCATTCCTTGGGCTCCTGTAATCTCTGTGTATCATTCTATGTCGGACCATTTTGATAGAAACACTAATCTTCTAGTTAAAGGTTTTCTCGTAAACACTAAATGCTTGCTCAACTATAATATTTTCGCGGTGATGATTTAGCAAATAAGTAATTTTTTTAGCATATTAAAGATAACTGCCATTATCATTAATAAGTCCCGTGGAAGCACAACAAAGTGTGAAGGCAATTGCATTCGTATTGATTGGGGGAAGCGTTATGAAGGCCGCGGTACTTAAAATTTCTGGATTGCCATTATCACTTGAAGAAATAGAAGACCTAGTTCCCTCGCCGACAGAAATGGTGATAAAGGTTTGCGCATGCGGCATTTGCGGTACCGATTTGCATTGGTAAGAAATTAATAATGAGGAGTCAGGTTTTCGTGATATCCATCCTGGTGCGGTAATGGGGCATGAATTTTCAGGCGAAATAGTTGAAATTGGCAAAGCCGTTACCAACAATTGGAAATTAAGAGAACGCGTGTGTGCTATGCCCCACATAGGATGCGCGAAATGTAGCAATTGTAGAGCGGGTAGACCTCATCGCTGTGATAAAGCATTGAATCGTGCCACCCCGGGAAATCCTGGTGCTTATTCAGAATTTGTGCGTATTGGCGCCCAGGAAACTTTTCGTTTGCCTGCTAGTGTAACGTTCCAAGAGGGAGCTCTTGTTGAACCTCTAGCCGTAGGCTTACATGCGGTGAAAAGAGCCAAAATAACGGCTGGAGACAATGTCTTGATTGTAGGAGGTGGTCCTGTGGGACTTTCTGTTGCAGTTTGGTGTAAGTTTTTTTGGAGCGCGACATATTATTGTAAGCGATTTGATCGCGGGCCGGGCAGAACAGGCGGGTAACTTTGGTGCTACTGGTTTTGTAGATGCTTCCGTTTCTAACGTGCCAGAAACGTATGAAAAAATAGTCGGTTCACCGCGATCAATCATTTTTGATGCGGTGGGAGTTGCTGGATCAATGCAGCTTTCGATTGATTATATTTCAAATTATGGAAAGGTTGTGGTCTAGGTCTCTGTATGGTATCCGATCGTCCTGAGCCTGCGACCGCAGTTGTGAAGGAAGTAGAAATAATATTTTGTTTTTGCTATGATCACGTAGACTTCCAAATGACTCTGGAGATGCTAGACCAAGAGCGTATCGACGTTAAAGGGCTTGTCACAGAAAGTGTTGGATTTAAACAATTTCCTGAAGCTTTAGAAAGACTGAAGCAACCTTGCGACCAAATAAAGGTTATGTTAAAGCCGCATTAAACATGCTTACAAAACCAGTTATTAAAATCAATTTTTGACCAATGTTGTTGCTAAATCGAGAGGATATTGTTCCTGGGTTTTCGAATTATGGAGTTGTGGAAATGAGCCAGAATACGGAGCCAACTTTTGTTTCAAGTTGGAATGAATGGGATCCATTAAGGCATGTGATTGTTGGAAGGGCAGATGGTACATGTATCCCTGCAACCGAACCCGCGCTTGATGCAAAAGTGCCCGAAGATAGCGACATGCGGGGGCAGTTTGGTCCACGACCAAAAGATACAATAGATAAAGCGAATGAACTATTAGATGCATTTGCGAGTAAGCTCGAAAGCCGCGGTATCAAAGTAGATCGACCAACACCAATTGACTTTAATCAGGTCACCTCCACGCCCGATTGGAAGACTGAAACAATGTTTGGCTGTATGCCTCCAAGAGATGTTTTGCTAACCGTCGGAAAAGAAATGCTCGAAGCCACCATGTCTTATAGATGTCGTTGGTTCGAATATTTATGTTATCGGCCGTTGCTGCAGCGTTATTACGCTGAGGATCCAAAGATGAGGCACGAGGCGGTTCCCAAGCCAAGGTTAACTGAGGCTGATTACAGACCGGACTATTTATCAGACAAAATTGGCGTAGAAAAACAATTAGAGTGGACGGAACAAAAATTTTTCGTAACTACTGAAGAAGAGCCATTGTTTGATGCTGCTGACGTGCTACGTTTTGGCCGTGACTTAGTCGTTCAGCATGGCTTTACAACTAACCTTAAAGGTATTGACTGGTTGTCGCGGCACTTTCCAGAACATAGAGTGCACGCCGTAAATTTTCCGGGCGATCCTTATCCAATTCACATCGATGCAACTTTTACCCCAATAAAGCCAGGCCTCATTTTGAACAATCCCCAACGGAGGTTACCTTTAGAACAGCGGATGATGTTTGAAAAGAATGGGTGGGAAATTGTAGATGCGGCGCAACCCGCGCATAATTCGCCGCCTCCGTTATGTTACTCATCTGTTTGGTTGTCCATGAATGTATTGGTACTAGATCCTAAAACCGTTTGCGTTGAAAAATCTGAAGTTTACCAAGCAGATCAATTAGACAAGTTAGGCATGGAAGTTATTGAAGTTGATTTGCGAGACGCTTACGCATTTGGTGGGGGGTTGCACTGCTGTACAGCAGATGTACACCGTGAAGGGAGTTGCGAAGATTACTTTCCTAACTCAATCTAATTAGCTGTCTGTTTCCATCCAGAGCATCCAGATCGCTAGAAGCGGCTTGTTTCCCGCCTTCATTGCATGCCATATATTAGGTGGATTATGTATCGTTTCACCAGATGTCCTAGCAAGCCAAGGGTTGGCCTCTTGACGCCATTCACCCTCACTGATTACCAGGTAACCTTCTTCAGGGGGGTGTCGGTGATTTGGGTATTCTATATTAGGAGCGATTAAGCTAGCTCCCACCCTTACCTTACGATGATTTTCTAGACCGCCGTCTCCGATTATGACTGCATTTGCGTGGCCGTTATAAAAGTCGTCCGTTTGGTCTTTATAGTCGAGGCGTGGCTGCCAAGGCAATTTTTGGGCTATTGCCTCAAATGTGTGTCCTACATTTTCCATAGGCGCAGACGTTTGAGATGCAACACTGAGGGCAGCTTGTAGGTATTCGCACACAGGCGGCATTTCTTTCCTGTCAGAATCGTTTATTTTTCCCGTATCCTCTTTTAGTGCCTGGTGGCATTTCTCGAAAAAGTCTTTGATTGATGATTCTGGTAGAGCGCGTGCGGCAGTGCAGTGGGCATCTAAAAATGCTGAAAGGTGGGTCGGTCTCTCGGTCATAAAATCAAACTTCTCGCATTTAAATGGTATTGAGAAAAATTATGTGATCCAATAAGACATTAATAGCCTATCGTGAGCAAAAAAACCAATATCCTTATAAAGTCGCCTCGCTCTAGTGTTATGGGTTTCTACCTCGAGGCTTAGTCTTTGGATTTCAAGCGTAGGACAGAGTTCTATAGCAAATTCTATAGCTTTGCGCCCAACTCCTGAGCCACGGAAGGGTTCGCGCAAGAAAAGCTCATCCAAGAAACCGTCTTTGCCGCCCGCTTCAATAGTGAATCCTATTGCGATCACCAGATACCCTGCCACGTTATCTGCTACATCGATTAACCAAATGCTAACATATGGATTATCCTGTAAAGCGAAGGTAAGAGAAGATGCAATTTTTTCATTACTTACTTGTTGACGATCAAACCTGTAGTATTCGCTTATTAGTGTTTTTAAAATATTGGTATCAGCTTTTTTTGCCTTCCTGAATCGAGGCTCTATTTTTATTTTGGGAGGCATCGTGTTTTTGCTCCTTTATAGATCTCGGCTATTTTATTTTACTAAGAAATTATTGAATAGTTTGTTTTGAACACAAAATAATGGGTGTGTATATTGTTAATATTCGAAGCGAAATACTAGGGCCTTTACCATGACAACATTCAAAAATAAGCGCTTCTCTCGACGAGGTTTTCTTGCAGGAACTGGGATGCTAGCTGCGGGGATTTCTCTACCTAGCAGCTTACTGAAAGCTAGTGGGTCATCAACGCTAAATTTTTATAATTGGGATACTTACATAGGCGAGACGACCCTCTCAGATTTCAAAAGTTCTAGCGGAATAGACGTAAAGATGGATTTGTTTTCTGATAATGACGAATTGTTTGGAAAACTTCGAGCTGGTAATCCTGGTTATGATCTTATTGTACCTTCAAGCGATTTTGTCGAAAGAATGATAATAGCCGATATGCTCTCGCCATTAGACGATAATGCCATTCCTAACAGGGTGAATGTGGAGCCAACGTTTCTCGATGTAGGATTTGACCCAGGTCGACGTTATTCTCTCCCATACATGTGGGGAACAATGGGGATTGGTTATAGAAAATCAAAAGTGGATGGAACTCCCGATAGTTGGAAATGGCTACTAGA
>PCAV01000148.1 GCA_002730675.1 Rhodospirillaceae bacterium
CTAATACGAATACCCCCTAATCCCGAATTGATGGTAAAGCTCGTATCATCAATCGCACAAACTCTACCGAAGCGTCCTGTGCCCGCCGTCAATTCACAATCAAAAATTTGCACTTCCTCTCCCTCAAGGGTAGTCCATGCACCCGGCTGTGGATTGCATCCTCTAATTAGGTTATATACCTCGGTAGCTGATCGCGACCAGTCTATTTCAGCATTCGCGTGTCGGCACCAACTTTCATAGGTGGCCTTTGTCTCATCCTGCACTATTCTTGGAGCCTCCCCTGATCGAATTAAATCTATAGCTTCCAAAGTTGCGCTCACACCGGCCGGAAAAATTTTGTCAAAATAAAGTGTCCCAAGCGTATCCTCCGGCAAAATATCAATTTGCTTTTGAAGTAGAATATCTCCTTCATCGAGGCCATCATCTGGCCAAAAGATTGTTAGCCCAGTTTGTTTTGCTCCCCATATGATGGGCCAGTTAATCGAACTCGGCCCACGATGCAAAGGAAGCAGCGATGGATGAAAACATATGGTACCATTTTTTGGAATATTTCGGGCTTGCTCAGGAACAAAAATTATAACATATGCTAAAAGCATTAAATCTGCGTTCCATGATCGCAACTCCTCTAAAGTCTCTGAACTTTCGAAATCAGCCGGTTGCCTGACTTCCAGTCCTGCGTCTAAGGCACTCTGCTTTATGGGGTCTATTGGCTTTCCGTCAACATCGGGTGCGGTATATACTGCCACGACGTCATCCTTGCCTTCTTTCAAAATCGCCTCTAGACAGGCTTTGCCGAAAGCCTGTTGTCCATTTATAACGATACGCATACAAGCGCCCTCCACCTTTTCTTTTCTGAATCTGCGACAAATCAGTTGTTTAAAACTATTAACTATCAGATTAAAGTGAAGACCGACTAAGTGCTAGTTTAACTTTGGAATTAGTATCATTTTTTTGAAGCGGAGATGCCAAAAGGTAGGTAAATATGGCAGAAATAAACCAGGCTGGACCAGCATTCCCACTGACCCGTTTGAGAAGAAATAGAAAAACTAAATGGGCAAGAAACCTCACTAAGGAAAATTTTTTGTCACCTGACGACCTTATTTGGCCCGTCTTCGTGCAAGAGGGAGAAAACTTAGAGGAACACGTACCGTCAATGCCAGGTGTTGTTAGATACAGCAGTGACCGACTTGTCGATGCTGTCGCAGAAGCGGCCGACTTAGGTATATCAGCAGTTGCGATCTTCCCATATTTACATCCAGATTTGAAAGATCCAATTGGATCCATGGCTACAAAATCCGATAATCTAGTTTGCAGGGCAATTGAAAAAGTAAAATCCCAAAACCTGAATATTGGCATACAGTGTGATGTAGCTCTTGATCCATTTACAAGTCATGGACACGACGGCATTTTGAGTTCAGACGGACGAATTTTAAACGATGAAACTGTAAAGATTTTATGCGAGCAGGCTGTTATGCAAGCAAACGCCGGATGTGATATTATCTCGCCGTCAGACATGATGGATGGCCGTGTTGGGGCGATACGAAGGGAACTAGACAAAAATAGTTTTAATGATGTTCAAATAATGTCTTATTCAGCAAAATACGCCTCGAGCTTTTACGGCCCATTTAGAGATGCCCTTGGCTCAACCGCGACGTTAGCTGAAAATAGTAAAGCAACCTATCAAATGGATCCCAGGAATTCAGACGAGGCTATGCGTGAAATTGCTCTAGACATAGCAGAGGGGGCTGACATGATTATGATCAAACCCGGATTGCCTTATCTTGATATCATTTACCGAACAAAACAACAGTTTGGCATTCCTACATACGGATATCAGGTAAGTGGCGAATATTCTATGATCAAAGCTGCAGCCAATAATGATTGGATTAATCACGATAGCTGCATGATTGAAAGTTTAATAGCCTTTAAAAGGGCAGGCGCGAATGGAATCCTGACATATTTTGCACTGGACGCTGCACGCCTGTTAAAAAGATGTAGCTAATATATTTTCTTCAATGCTGCTGATTGAGCAAAGCGGTAGATATACAAAAGGTTCATTTCCATCCCACCAATATATGGAAATTGTGAACATTACCGAAATGTCTACTAGAAATAAAAAATTGATTTAAATCACACTTCACTATTAAATTAAAAAAAATCTATTAATCTGTTGATTCAAATATAATATTTTTGTAAAACAATGATGCAAGGGCAATTTTTGCCTAGTTGGAGCGAAAAAATCTTAGGAAACTCGCTTCAATTTTATGAAAAATTAATCTTGTTTTGATAGCGCCAGATTGAGGTGTAAAAAGGAATGACAATTGGAGTGAAATGAATGAACCCGATTGCAGAATTAATAAGACAACTTGGTCCGGTAAGACTTGCCGCACTGGCAGCTACAGGAATAGCTGTTTTAGGTTTTTTCATCTTCCTGAGTTCTCGCTTAAGTACCGGCGGTATGGCCCTGCTATACGGGGACCTTGACCCGCAAGACAGTGGACAGATAATTCAAACACTTCAATCGAAAAACATTCCATATGACATCAAAGCTGGTGGAAAGCAGATTTTTGTGCCTGGAGATCAGGTTTTGCAGCTAAGAGTTTCATTAGCCGAAAGTGGTTTACCTGGCGGTGGGTCGGTAGGCTATGAAATTTTTGATGACAATCAAGGAATTGGCACAACTAATTTTGTTCAAAATATAAATTTAGTTAGAGCTCTTGAAGGAGAGTTGGCAAGAACTATTGGCGCTATGAGAAATGTTCGAGGGGCTAGAGTCCATCTGGTAATGCCTAGAAGGGAGCTTTTTAGTCGAGAAAAGCAAGAAGCAAGCGCATCCGTTGTTTTACAAGTTCAAGGTTCCTCGCGGTTGAATAACGAACAAGTCCAGGCCATACAACATCTGATTGCCGCTGCCGTGCCGTCGATGGATCCGCAAAAAATTTCAGTTTTAGATGACCGAGGGCAATTGCTGGCGAGAGGCAACGGGGATAGCTCGTCAGCAGCAGCTGGAAACGCTGACGAAATGAGAGTTGGTTTTGAAAATCGCATGCGTCAAGCAATAATAGAACTACTTGAAAGAACAGTTGGTTTAAACCGAGTGAGAGCAGAAATTACTGCGGAAATTGATTATGATAGGGTGGTTGAGAACGCTGAAATCTTCGACCCAGATAGCCAGGTAGCAAGGTCAACACAAACTGTTCAGGAAAACGAGAACAGTTCTGAAAATGACGATCAAGATACAGTTACAGTGCAGAACAACTTACCCGAAACCGAGGCCACTGCCGCAGGTACTGGAACGTCCGCAGCAAGTCAGGTTTCAAGGACAGAAGAGACTGTTAATTTCGAGATAACGAAGACCATTCGTAATCGCATAAAAGAGTCTGGCCAAATAAAACGCCTCTCGGTCGCAGTTCTAGTTGACGGGAAATATATCGAAAACGATGACGGGGATAAAGTTTGGCAGCCAAGAGCCGCTGACGAGTTAGCCCAACTAGAAACGCTAGTGAAGTCGGCGGTTGGATTTGATGAACAACGTGGGGATAGTGTAGAAATAGTTAATATGCAATTTGTTAAATTAGAGCCATTAGAATTTGATGATGGCTCCCTCTTCCTAGGCATATCCAAAGAAGAATTTATGCAGTTGGCAGAAATTCTTGTTCTTGCTGTAGTTGGATTATTAGTAATCCTTCTTGTCGTACGACCCGTTTTGACACGACTTTTTGAATCAATGCCGACAGCACTCGCGGGTGGACAAGCCGGAGCACTTGGAGATCAAGAGGGTGTTGCACTAGCACAATTAACAGGTCCTGAAGCAACTGCAGACATGGCTGAGTTGCTTGAGGAAGATGAGGAAGAGGTAGAGGACGAAAGTCTTCTCGACCAAATGATCGACATCAATCAGGTTGAGGGAAGAGTGAGAGCCTCATCTTTAAAGCAAATTGGAGAAATCGTGGATAAGCACCCCGAAGAAGCCATAGCTATCGTGCGAAACTGGATGTATCAGGAAGGCGGCGCGTGATTTAAATTTAGCGCGGACGATGGATCTCTATATGCCAAAATTTATGTTTAATACACATTTCGATGATGAGATTGAAGACAATTCAAGAAAAGAAGCTCTTCAAAATGAACAAGAAATCGAGAAAGAAATCGAACCGACCTTTTCGCTTCAAGAGTTACAAGATCAGAAAGCAATTGAATACAAGCGCGGTCTGCAAGAGGGCCAAGCGCAAATGCTTACAGGTATAGAAAAGGAGACAGCCAACATACTCGACATGATCTCATCGAAGGTGATGACTTTGAGTGAAAGACATAAAGAGTGGGCCGAAACTATAAATAAGGACGCAATCAAGCTCACGCGAGTTATTATGCAGAAACTTGCGCCGAGAATGATGAAAGAATGGGAATTACATGAGATCGAGGACACAATAAAAGAGGCGTTTAAATTTTTATCCAATGAACCGCGAGTGCTAATAAGAGTAAGTGAAAGAGCACATGAACCAATTGAGACTGAAATAGCGCGCATTACCTCGAAGGCTGGCTTTCAAGGGGACATTCAGGTTCTAGGCGATCAATTAATCAACGATGGCGATTGCTCCATATGTTGGGACGCTGGATCATTAGAGAAATCTTTGGAGGAGACGTGGTCAAATATAGATAAAATTATTGACAACGTTTTAGCTGAGAAAACCGCTTCTAAAACGGCAATTAGCGATAGTTCACAGCACGTAGACTAATTCAGACTATTAATAGGATTGAGTGCCATTTAAAACCAAAAAAAACATTATTTTTTAACAATAATGCCTGGAGCATAACATGACAGATGAAAGTGAATTAAACCTCAACGAATTGGATGAGGAAGTAGTCACAGAAGCTCAAGACGAGGATGAAGTTGAAGAGGTCTATGCGGACGATGAGAAAACTGAAATAACATCGAGGGAATTGGAAGCTGTTTATGATATTCCTGTTCAGGTCTCCGCAGTGCTTGGCAAACAGACAATGCAGGTTAGCCAGCTTTTAAAATTAGGACGAGGAGCAGTGGTGGAGCTAGATAGAAAGGTTGGCGAAGCCATAGATATTTATGTCAATAATAGGCTGGTCGCTCGAGGAGAGGTGGTGATAGTCGAAGAACGTCTCGGTGTAACCATGACCGAGATCATTAAGTCGGATCGCACTCAGTAAATTTCTCAAGCTTTAAATCAAGAAGAAATGTCCTTTGAATGATAACAAAATGGTAACTAATTTGAGCGTAGATCAAATAAAATACTCCGATGCATTCGACCTAAACCTTCCCAAAAGAAGGCCTGATTCGACCCTAATAATTGGCTTAAGCGCGGCCGTTTGTCTGATAGTTACTGCGTTAGTTTTAACCGGCTCTCTCTCAGCATTTTACAACATCCCCGCCATTTTATTAGTTTTTTTAGGAACTTTCGCTGTAACAATGATCTCTTATAAATCGAACGAGTTGGCACGCACCTTATTTGAGGGTATCGAACTAATAGCACCAAGATCTACGGAAAACTCGGATGCTTGTGAGAATATTCTGCGCTTAGCTAGGTACAGTAAAGAACATGGCATTCTTGCTTTAGAAAAAATAAATAATTCACTTTCTAGCGATCTTTTTTTGCGGAGAATAATATCTCTTATAATAGAGGGAACTGATGCTGAAACTCTTGAGAAAATCTTAACACAAGAAATGCAGGAGATCAGCCGATCGCGACAAACCAGCGTTGAGGTTTTAAGGCGACTAGCAGAAGTTGCGCCCTCTATGGGATTAATTGGAACGCTTATAGGTTTAATCCAACTACTTGGAAATCTTAATTCCCCTGCTGAGATTGGTCCAGCAATGGCGATTGCGTTGCTAACAACATTTTACGGTGCGGTCTTGGCCTATATGGTTTTTGCCCCGCTTGCGGCTAAATTAGAGATTAATATAGCTGAAGAGAACACTATAAACCAAACCTATCGGCATGGCGCTGTTTCTATTACAAAACAAGAGAACCTGCATACTTTGGAAATGTATTTAGACAAAAGTTTAAGTCGTTATTAAAACAAAATACTAATTTCGGATCAGTATTAACAACTGAAGCAATTATAAGGAGGAAAAGATGCGGCTGCTAATTATAGGTATGTTGGAAGGACATATCAGCACCGCTGGACAAATAGCAATCTCACGTGGCGCCACTGTCTCTCAAGTTGACAGTATAGATGCTGGCTTGCATTCAATGCGGGAGGGTCGGGGTGCTGACTTAGTGATGATTGATATTAAGCTACCAATAGCAAAACTTTTGAAAAGCATGAAGGGAGAACGCTTAAATACCCCAGTCGTGGCGTGTGGTGTAAGTAACGATCCTGATGCAGCTGTTGCCGCGATAAAAGCCGGTGCAAAAGAATATATTCCTCTTCCACCAAATCCAGAAATGATAGCTGCAATTTTACAAGCAGTGTCCGAGGAACAAACGTCTGTAATTTTCAAAGACCCTTTGATGGCAGGGACGCTAAAGCTAGCTGCACAAATAGCACCTTCTGATGCAAGCGTTCTAGTAACGGGTGAGTCTGGCACGGGTAAAGAGGTACTCGCACGGTTTATTCACACAAAAAGCAAACGATCAAAAGACCCTTTCATCTCGGTTAACTGTGCTGCAATTCCTGATAATTTGTTGGAGTCTGAGTTATTTGGACATGAAAAAGGAGCGTTTACAGGGGCAGTTGCGCGTAGAGTAGGCAAATTTGAAGAAGCTGATGGGGGAACATTATTATTAGACGAGATCAGCGAAATGGATATCCGATTACAAGCAAAATTGCTTCGGGCTATTCAGGAAAGGGAAATAGATAGGGTTGGCGGGTCTAAGCCTGTCAGGGTAAATATTCGACTAATTGCAACCTCTAACAGAGATTTAGAACAACACGTGAGAGACGAAAAGTTTAGGGAAGATTTATATTTCAGACTAAATGTTTTCAACCTGCAAATACCTGCACTCAGGGAGCGACCAGGGGATATTCAGGCTCTGACAGACCACTTCATTATTAAATATTCTGAAGCTAACGGCCTTCCCAATAGGCCGATTACAGCGAAAGCGTTAGAAAGATTAGAAGAACACAAATGGCGTGGCAATGTTCGGGAACTTGAAAACACAATACACCGAGCCGTCTTACTGGCGTCTGGGGATGCGATAGATGAGACAGCCATAATGCTAACAGGTGAAAATCTTATTGAAAATGGCAGCAGTCGTTCATCGCCTGTTCCGGCGTTGGGTTCAGCGAAAGCTTCTGCTGGTGCACCTTCTCCACTAGTAAACTCGGGCTCCACTTCGGCCGATGCAAATACCGCTACCGTTCCTGTTGAACTTGTTGGGAAAACAGTTGCTGAAGTGGAAAAGCAGCTAATAATAAACACCCTGGAACATTGTTTAGGCAATAGAACCCACGCCGCCACAATATTAGGTATTTCGATAAGAACTCTTAGAAATAAGTTGAAGGTTTACTCCGATGAGGGCTTAAGTATACCAACTACAGAAGAATTAGAGGAAGTCACGACCTGAAAGCTATTTTGTCTTGAAAACCGATCGCTGAATAATGACAGATACATCTAACGAGACTAGCTCAAGCTCAAAAAATTCCGGTGTTGCCTCAAACCTAGGCGCGTTGGCTAACGCGACAAAGAGGACCGACATAGCGCTTGCCTTGGGGATAATTGCTATTTTAGCGGTCTTAATCCTACCAATGCCCACATGGCTCTTAGATCTATCTTTGGGTATTTCAATAGCATTTTCTGTTTTGATAATGATGACGGTTTTATTCATCAATCGTCCATTAGACTTCAATGCATTTCCTATGATACTTCTAATCGCAACAATGCTGAGATTAGCGTTGAATTTAGCTTCTACACGACTGATTTTGTCAGACGGTCACACCGGTACCGACGCTGCTGGTCAAGTCATTCAAGCCTTTGGACAATTTATGATGAGTGGTAATCCCGTAATTGGGGTCATTGTCTTTGCGATATTGGTGATTGTTAATTTCATCGTGATTACGAAAGGCTCAGGCCGCATCGCAGAGGTGTCAGCCAGGTTTAGCCTAGACGCGATGCCCGGAAAACAGATGGCAATAGATGCTGATCTTTCATCAGGTCTAATTACAGAGGATGAAGCTAGGTCACGACGTGAAGATTTAAGTTCAGAAAGCAGTTTTTTTGGCGCAATGGATGGGGCATCAAAGTTTGTTCGTGGAGATGCAATAGCGGGCCTGCTTATCACAATCATTAATGTTCTTGGTGGTATTATTATCGGTGTTCTCCAACAAGATTTAACCGTCAGCCAAGCCTCTCAAACTTATACTCTGCTAACCGTAGGAGATGGACTGGTCAGCCAAATACCCGCCCTTATAGTGTCGACTGCCGCTGGTCTTCTAGTAACGAAAAGTGGCACTACTGGCTCGACAGATAAAGCTGTTTTTGGTCAATTAGGCGGATACCCCAAAGCACTTATTCTCAGTGCTTTTTTGATGTTAGTGTTATCCTTACTACCAGGAATACCAATGATCCCCTTCGTTGGCTTAAGTTTAGTAATTGGAGGATTAGCGTTTTTTCTTTACCAAAAAGAGGTCAACAAAAAGAGACAAGCAGAAACATTACTCTTAGAAGCAAATCAAAATGACATAGAGGAAGAGCCTCTCTCCAGTGCGTTACAGATAGACCAAGTTCGACTAGAGTTGGGTTATGGACTGCTACCCCTTGTTAGCGAGACAGATGAGAATTACCGCTTAACTGATCAGATAAAATCATTGAGGAGGCAAATAGCAAGTGAGAGCGGATTCATCATGCCTCAGGTAAGAATTCAAGATAATCTTCAGTTGCCTCCGAACTCCTATGTTGTAAGGATTAAAGAAATTGAAGTTGGTACCAGTGATATTCGACCTAATCGGCTGTTGGTTATGGACGCTTCCGGAGATACGATTGACCTGCCCGGAACGGAAACCATCGAGCCAACCTTTGGACTTCCGGCAATGTGGGTAGATCCGGACAATCGAGAAGAAGCAACATTTAAGGGATATACAGTTGTAGATCCAGCAACCGTAATAACGACCCATCTTACAGAGCTAATTAGAGATAATATGTCGGAGCTTTTATCTTATGTTGAAACTCAAAACC